>CATOLK010000018.1 GCA_951801155.1 uncultured Rickettsiales bacterium
TCAACAATTTCTAAGCAATAAATCGCTAAGAAATTGTACTCTGGAATGACAGGAGGGTTTTTATTGTTGTTTATTTTTTAATTTCCCCTTATTTACGTCATTCCAGATTAAAATTTCTTGATAAACTTGTTTATTTAGAAATTCTTAATGTGGAATCCAGAGAATATAAACAAAGTTAAACATAGAAAAATATTTTAAAAGTTTTTCTATATTATAGAATATAAAAAAATTACCAATATCCTTTTTCATATTAAAGTAATTTATTTCTGGATTCCAGATCAACAATTTCTAAGCAATAAATCGCCAAGAAATTGTACTCTGGAATGACGTAAATAATGAGAAATTAAGAAATAAACATAAATAAGTTAGATTAAAAAGTACAAGAACTAAACAATCCCTTTCTATTTAAGATCTATTGATTTTTATTTTTTTCAAATTTAATATAATGAACATTATTATTTAACAAATAAGAGCAAAATGCAAAGATTTAAAATTACAAAAGAAGGTTATGATAAACTCAAAAATAAATTAGATGAATATTTAAACATAGAGAGGCCAGCAGTATTAAAGGCTTTAAACGAAGCAATTGCACTTGGTGATTTAAGCGAAAATGCAGAATATATTTATTCAAAAGAAAGATTGAGAATAATCGGCGGAACAATAAGTTCTTTAACTGAAAAACTTTCATCAGCTGATGTTGTAAGTATAGAAAATTTATCAGGAGAAAGAATTGATTTTGGTGCCACAGTTTATTTAATTGATGAAGATACTGATAAAGAAATACACTATAGATTATTAAGCGAATTTGAAAGTGATGCGGAAAAAAATATAATTTCGGTTGATTCTCCAATCGGTAAATCTTTAATTGGAAAAAAAGTAGGTGATTCTGTTGAAATAAAAATACCAAGCGGAACTAAATATTTTGAAATATTGGATATTAAATGGAATTAAATAAAATTCTTGATATTTTTTCAATTTATTTTATATTAATTTTAGCTTAAAATCGCAATATTTTTATGTTTTTGCCAAGTAAAATTACGAAATACTTCTTAGTGGAGTTTATAAAAATTTTTCTATTAATATTATTTAGTATATTTATATTGATATTTATAGTTGATTTTCTCGAATTTTTACCAAAAATTGAAAAATATTTAATACCGTCATTTACGGCGATAAAAATTATTTTGTTCAGAATTCCAAATATGATTGAAGAATTTTTAGAATTTATAGTTCTTTTATCGGTAGTTCTTACTATGACAAAAATATCTTCTAAAAATGAATTAACCATAATATATACAAGTGGTTACTCAAATTGGAAAATATTAAAAGTTTATAGTATTTTTATGTTTTTAATGGGAATATTTATTTTAAGTTGTATAAATATACTATCTACAAATCTAAAAAAACAGTCAATTTTACTTGAAAATAAATATGTAAAAAATGAAAAGAAATATTTTGTTAAATCTAAAAATGGTTTATGGCTTAAAATAAATGATACAAGTAAAATAAATAACGAAATAATTATAAGAGCAGAAAAAGTTTATTTAGATGATTTAATTTTTAAAGATTGCATATTAGAATTTTTAGATAATGGAAACTTTCAAAAAAGATATAATACTAAAACAATAATGTTTACTGAAGGCTTTTTGAATTTAAAGGATACCTATATTTTTACGGAAAACAAAAAAATAGAATTTATACCAGAAATTAAAATACCTATTAATATTTCTCAAAATTTTATAAAACAACAAATTCAAAATAAATATGAAGATTTAAATTTAATTTCTTTATTTTCCCTAAATAAACTTATAAAAGAATTTAAGGCATCTGATTTAGACACTTATAAATTTATTGTTAAAAAGAATATATTAATAATAACGCCTTTTATTTATATTTTAATGGTATTTTTTGGAATTTTATTTTCTGATAATTACCAACGAAATGCAAAAAATATAGTAAATATTTTTAAAACTGTAGTTTGTGGAATATGTATTTTTGTTGTACAAAATACCCTGTTTGAACTAGCTTTAGCCAGTAAAATCAATGTATTTTTTGCAACCTGGGGTTTTCTTATATTATTATTTATTGTAGTATACTTTTTTTTGATAAAAAAAATTGAATTGCAAAATTGTTAAAAATTAAAATAAACAAATATAAAAGTTAAATAGTGCTTTATTCAAAAATTTAATAGACTTTTTAAAAATATTAATTATCTTCTATATGAGAAATATATTTTAATTAATTAAATAGTAAGATTTATGGAAACAAATAATTTAAATTTTAAAAAATACAAGAATGATTTATTATTTATACCTTTAGGCGGATCGAACGAAATAGGATTAAACTGTAATTTGTATCAATATAACGGAAAATGGATAATAGTTGACTGTGGTATAGGTTTTATAAAAGCAATACCTGGCGTAGATTTATTAATACCCGACATAGAAATTTTAAGAAAAATAAAAAAAGATGTTTTAGGAATATTCATAACTCATGCCCACGAAGATCATTTAGGAGCTATTCAATATATTTGGAGAAATATAGAAGTTCCAATATATACTTCAAGGTTTACAAGATTATTTTTACAGGAAAAATTAAAAGAGTATGATTTTTATAATGAAGTTGTAATTAATGAATTAAATGAAGGTGATAAAATAAAATTAGGACCATTTAATATAGAATTTATAGGATTAACGCATTCCACTCCGGAAATGAATGCTATGATAATAAAAACAGAAAGAGGGAATATTTTACATAGTGGGGATTGGAAATTTGATGATAATCCTGTAGTTGGCAGAAAATCTGATATAAAAAGATTAAAAAAACTAGGTGATAGACATGAAATTTTAGCAACAGTATGCGAATCTACAAATGTTTTTAATAAAAATGAACCTCAAAATGAAGCTGAACTTTTTGATAGTTTCTTCAAAATAATAAAAGATAAAAAAGGAGCAGTTGTATTTACAACTTTTGCTTCAAATGTAAGTAGAATAAAAACTATTATGGATGTGGCAAAAAAAACCAAAAGAAAAATTGCTGTAGTTGGAAGTTCTTTGTATAGAATTATAAATGTGGCAAGAAGTGTTGGTTATCTAACTGATAAATATGAAATTGTTCCAGAAGAAGAAATACAAAATTATAAAAAGAGTAATTTAGTTTTAATAGTTACTGGTTGTCAAGGTAATTTTAATGCTGGTATTGATAAAATAGCTAATGATGCCTATAAACATATAAAGCTTGGAGAAAAAGATACTGTGATTTTTTCCTCAAAAATTATCCCTGGAAATGAAAGAGAAATAATTTCTCTTTATAATAAACTTGCAGAAAAAGATGTGGAAGTTATAACGGAAAAAAATGATTTTGTACATGTTTCTGGTCATTATTGTGTAAGTGATTTAAAAAAGTTTTATAATTATATAAAGCCAAAAATCGCTATTGCTGTACATGGGGAGCCTATGCATCTTTTGGAACATCAAAAAATAGCAAGGTCTTGTGGTATTAAAAGTACAGCAAAGGGAAAAAATGGAATTATTTTAAGAATTACAGAGCAAAAAGCTGAAAAAATTGGTCAAATTGATATAAAAACATTTGTGGTAGATGGTAAAAGATTATTGTCAACTAAAAGTGAAATTTTAAAAGCAAGAGAAAAAATGGAAGAAATTGGAGTTGTTTGTATAAATTTATTAGTTAATACAAAATATAAACTTGTAAAAGATCCTGTAATTTTTACACCGGGTGGTTATGATTTATCAAAGGATAAGGTAACTAAAGAAATTTTAATAGAAGATATTACAAAAGATTATAGAGAGGCTTTAAAACAAATAAATATAACTATTAGAACTAAAAAAAATAAATTTGCAACTGATGCTGAAAAGGAAAATTTTTTATCTCAGAAGGTTAAGGCTACAATAAATAGAATTTATTTGGAAGATTTGGGTAAAAAACCATTTATAGAGGTAGTTTTTAGTAAAATAAGTGTTGAAAAAATAAGTAATTTGTAAAAAATTTATTGTTTTATTGGTATTGATAGAATTATATGTTTTTTGTTATTTTTTATATTTTTAGTATAATGTTGGTTGTGCTAATATTGAATTAATTATATAGAATTTGCAATGGTAAAAATAATAAAATAGATCTCTAGATTTCCCAAATATAACAAGAAAAATAAAGAATTTATAGAATATTAAAGATAAATTATTAGTGACAAAGAATTATTAAATACTCTAAATAATAAAGAAGATTTTAATTTAATGTTGGAAAAATCCAATAATCATTTATGATAAAAAATTTTATTTTTCTATTGACTATTTAAGTTTTATGGAATACTTTTAGAAAAAAAATGTTTTTTACATTAAAATAGATGTACTTATGTGATATATATAAAATGTATTGACAAATAATAAAAAAGTGTTATAATAGATTCTAAATAGAATTTATTATTAATAAATAAATGGATGAAAAATGACTAATAAATTAAAGGAAAATGTTATTAATATTTTAAACGATAATGTAGAAGATAATATAAAAGTTTTGATGTTATCTGGAATTATAGAAGATGTTAAAAATTCTTCTAATAATGATTCAGGATATAACACTTATACTTGTATAAACGCTGTTTTAATAGAAATTATTGGACAAAATAATTTAAATGTTTTTAAAGGATTGTTTGATTTATATTTTTCTTCAGAAAATGAAAACAATATTGCTATTGAAGGTAGAGATTTAACTAGTTTTTTAATTATATCATTAATGAATAACTGTGATTTGGAATTAGTTAATTTTATATTACATTCTGTTGAAAAATATCACGACAATATATCTTTAGAATCTTTAATAATAAATTTAAAAACACTATTACTTATCCGGGATGAAAAATATAAAAAAGATGAAACTGGTGAACTACGCCATAATATAATAAAAACGTATTTTAATATTGTTGATAAATATAATTTACCTTTAACTGAAATTATTAATTTTATTATTAATTATAACTTTGAAGAAAGTTATTTTAGTAGTATTTTTAAATACCTTTTTGAAACTTTAAATGAGGAACAGATTAAATCAATAAATTTTGAAGGATTATTATCTTCTAGAAGAACATGTTCATTGGAAAATAATTGTATTGAATGGATTGCTAAATTATATTTTAAAAGTTTAAAAAAATCTGAAAAAGTTAATTTCATTATTTTTAAATTAAAAGAAAAATACTATAATTATCAGTTAAAAATATTTTATAATATATTGAACGAAGAAGAAAAAAAAGAATTTGCAAAAACTTTGAAGGATAATCTAAAAGGCGAAAATGCTGAAAAAATAATTGATTTACTTTCTTATCTTGATAAAGAAACAGTATTGGAAATTTTTGATAATAATCCAGAAGAAATTAAAAAAATTAAAGATAAAGATGGTTATAATCTATTAGATTATCTTTGTGCTAACTTAATATACAATAATAATTTTGAGTTATTTGAGTATTTATTAGAGAATAATATTGATATAAATGAAGGAAAAAAAATTCCTATTGCTGGTAATATTTATAGTCCGGCTTTAGAATTTTTTGCTACTATTTTAAGTGGAATTGATTCTGATGATATTGAACTATTTAAATATATGGTTAGATCTTTTGTAAAATCAATTGCCAATGTAAATTCTAAAGATAATAATATACAATTGCTTAATGCAACTGAAATATTGAATAATTTAAATTTTTTTATAAGACGTTCTTTAGGATTTGTTAGTTCCCAAGCTGAGCATTGTTTAAATCAAACAAAAATTAATGCTATTATAGATGCACTTAATAGTATAAATGATGAATATAATATTGAAAGTAAAGTTTATGGTGTAATTAATCTTAATAAAGATTATTCTGTTAAGAATTTGGAAAATGTATACAACGCTTTAATTGATGATATCAACACTTGTGTATCTGATGTTTCAGATGAAATAAAGAGAAGCAGTAGTTCATCGTTTAATTCATCGGAAATAGATAATTCTAATAGTAACCAATTAGATGATAATTCCACTGAAAATAGTGATAATTTAACTACAATATCTAATTCAGAAATTAATGATAATCAAGAAGAAGTAAGAAGAAGAGAAAGTACTTCATCTTTTATTTCTCAAGAATCCGATATTGAAGGAGAAAATCAATTATTTCAGGATAATGAAATAAATAATAATTCCAACGATGAAGAAAATTCTACTGATAGTAGAGATGTTGCTTCTAACGAAGAAGAAAATTCTACTGATAGTAGAGATGTTGCTTCTGACGAAGCTGAAAATTCAGAATCAGGACAAATAGCCTATGTAGAACAAAACAATGGTGAAAATGAAAGTTTTCTTGGACGTCTTTTTAATCCTTTTTCGAGGTTTTTTGCTAAAAATTCAGAATCAGAACAAATAGACTATGTAGAACAAAATAATAGTGAAAATGAAAGTTTTTCGGATAGATATATTTTCAAACCTTTTTTGAGAACTTTTGTTGGCGCACATCTTCCAGAGTATTCTGAAAATGATGAGGAAGATTTAAATCCAGAACAAGAAAACGAAGCGTCTGAAATAAATAATGCTGAAGTAATTGTTAATCAAGAAGAGGACGATGAGGAAAATTTAAATCCAGAACAAGAAAGTGAAGTGCCTGAAATAAATAATGCTGAAGTAATTGTTAATCAAGAAGAGGACGATGAGGAAAATTTAAATCCAGAACAAGAAAGTGAAGTGCCTGAAATAAATAATGCTGAAGTTTTATTTAGGACTTTACCAAGAAGTATAAGTTGTCCATCACTTAATTTATTACAAAATAAAGGTTCTTCTAGAAATAAAAGAAACAATTTTAGTGATGAATTTGATATTAATGATTTAAAAGAATATCAATCTAATCGTTATTCTGATGATAAAAGTGATGAAGATAGTGAAATAAATTATAAATTCAAATATATAAATAAAACAAAAGAAAGAGATCAAATTAATATACAAAAAGAAATAATAAATAAATATAAAGAAAAAATGAATAAAAGTAATCATTATTTGAATAGTAATTTTAAAAGAAAAAAAGAGGATATTGAAAATATTAAAAATTTAACATCATCTATAAAAGAATATTTATCGCAAAATATAGAAAATCATAACTTTAAAGATAAGAAATATAAAGATAAATATAATAAAATATGTAATACTTTTGATGGTGCGACTCTATCAAAAATAAAAATTGGTTTTAAAACCATGGTTAATAATGGTTTTGGTGGAGAAATTTCATATGATAAATTAACAAAAAGAATTAATAATATAAAATTCTCTAAAGATTCATTTATTATACGAGAGTTAAGTAAACCAGAATATGATAATTATAAAGATTTAAGGAATATGCTTATAAATGGTATAAGATTTGACTATGCTGATAAAAATAATCTTGATTCTGAATTCTTTATAGATATTATCGAACAGTTCAAAACAAAACCAATTTATGCTTTTGATAGATTATTTAAAAATGATAAGATTATAATGGTAGCTAATGTTTCTGGAGACGTAATTTGCGGAGGTATTCAGGACAAACTGTCTTCTTTCTTTAGTTTAGCTACAAAAAAAAGAAGGCAAGTTAATAAAATTAACAGACTTAAAAAAGAAATATTAGAAAAATTAAAAAATAGAAGAGATAAAAAAATTATAGAAAATATAAGTAATATCTTTATTAGAGCTTCCGTTGATGATTCTTATAGAGAAAAAGTTGTTTCTGAAGATCTTATTTTTAAAAATACAAATACTTTAGGTGAATGGATTATAAGATTATTCAAAAATATAAATGAAACTGGTAATCTAAATATTGATGAAAATACTAGAAATTCTTTATTAAGCTTTAGAAATAGTAATAAAATATTAGGTTTTAAAAAATATGTAAATGATAGTTTTAATAAAAATCTAGAATTAATAAATAATGAAATTTCTTTAAGCTCTATTTCTAGTTTAGTAATATAGTTTTTAATTTTATTTATATAAACTAAGATTAAAATTAATATTTAATTTTAGTTTATATATTTTTTTTAGGATTTTGGTCAAAATTGTAAATTTTGGTTGTAAGTTTAATTCTTGAATTGAATTGTATATTTATATTTGTTACTAAATATTTTAAAAAAATATTTAGTATATATAATAATATTCTTCTTTATTTTTTATTTATTTTAAATATATCACATACTTCATATTTTTTATAATGATTACATTAGATCTTCCGTATAAAAATTATATATTTATCAATAAAATAATTAAAAAAAATAAAAATATAGTTTTTCAAAAAATCCAAACCTTACTGTAAAATACTTTAAATTCAATGTATTTCCTATTAAAAATATAAAAAGTCTTTACCTTTTTTGTAATATTTATTTTTTGTAGAAAATTTTTATGCAGGGTATTATTAAAAATATAAATGATAGAAAAAAGAAAAAAAGAACTTTGAAGTAATTAAATTATAAGATAAAATATAAAACAATAAGTAATATCTTTTAATATTTTTTATTGAAATTAATTTTTTTTATGGTATGATATCATTTATATGAGTATATTTATTAGTTATTAATAAAAAATAAAAGGAATTATAAATGACAGAAGTAAATGAAATATCGGTTCAAAAAATAACTCAAGAGATTTCAAAAACTCAACAAATTTTACATATTATAGAAGAAATATTACTTAATAAAAATGTAAAAATTAATTTTTTTTTAAAGGAAAATAAAATATTAAGAGAGAAATATCATATAAAAAATAAAAGAATAGAAGAATTAGAAAATAATCAAAGCAAGACAGTCGAAGAAGAAAATGAATTAGACAATTTAAAAAAAGAAAAGACAGAAATTACAAATAAAATAATAAATGAAAATTTAGAATTTTATACCTATATAGATGGAATAAAATATGAATTCTTATTTACAACAAGTAAAATATCTATGACTAATATTTTAACCAATGTAACCGTTGAAATGCCATATAATAAAGATATTTGTTCCTTTGCTATTAAATTTAGTGGAATATCTACGAATTATAATAATTTCTATAGAAAAAATTGTAATGGTTTGAGTATAGCTAATATTATATTAAAAAATATTAATAGTTCATTAATTAATGGTTTTAGAGAGTATAATAATATTTTCAAAAAAACAAGTATAGAATTTATTAAGGCCATATGTGAAAGCGGTAATAATATTGATTCGTTTAAATATTTTTTTACAAATCATTTTTTAAATAATTGTAGCGAATATGATTTAAGTAGAATTTTTTTTAGTGCATGTTTTGGTGGAAACTTTGAAATAATTCATATATTGGAGCACTTTATAGAGAATAAAAAAAAATATAAGATTAGTTACTTTCCTTTATTTGAAGCCGTTAAAGGTAATAATTTAGATATAATAAAGTGGTTATTGGAAATTAAAGAGGTAAAAGTAGGTTTAAATAAATACATATTATATTATATGGTTGATTTATTTAAATATATTAAAAATCCAGAAATAGCTTTATATTTTCTTAATACGAATTATATAAAAAATTATTTATCTATTACCGATAACTATGCAAATTATGATTTTTTTTATAGAGCAATTTCTGAAGTTATTGCACGTGGGCATATAGAAGTAGCCGATATTTTATTAAAAGAGGCAAAAAATAAAAATGTTGATATAAAAAAAGATATATTAGATATAAAAAATAATGCATTTGCTATAGCTGTTAGTCAAGAAAATATAGAAGTAGTTCAATTATTACTACAAGATCCTGATATAGATGTAAATACACAAGATGATAATATACTTACTCAATTTGCTTATAAATATAAAAAAACAATTCAATTACCATTTCAAAATTCAAAAATAAATGCAAATATGCAAAATATAGAAAAAAAAACTGTACTTAGTTATGCTGTTAATTTTGAATATATTGAAATAGTTCAACTGTTGCTCCAACATCCAAATGTAAAAATTGAAAAAAAGGATTTACAAAAAATAATAAATTTAATCGGACAAAAAAATTTTGACAATTATATGATAATAAGACAGCAAAAAAAAATGGAAATGGAAAAAAATAGTCAAAATTTAGAACAAGATCAAGTTCTAATTGATAACCTTACTAATGTTACTGATAGTTTAAATTTAGAAGAAAAACCTAAATTATCTTTTAATTTAAAATAAATATTATCTAAGTAAATTTGGATTAATTTAATCTTAAATTTGCTTTTTAATTAATTTTTTTCTTTTTTGATTGTTGTTTTTATAAATATATAAAAATAAAATTGAAGAGTGATAATTTATGTAATTGTTTTAGATTATTATTCAATAATATTTTAGCTAAGTAAAGAAATTTTAAAAATATGAAGATTTTTTTAAAAAAATTGGAAACAAATGAGAATATTATATAAAAAGTAAAATTGAAAATAATGTATTATAAATTAAAATATTTTAATAGTATTAATAAACATATAATTTTTGTATGTAGTCTATTGACTATTTAAGTCCTAAGAATATATTAATAAATATAAAAGTAAAAATGAGGAAAGTTTTTTTCAAGTGTGTTGAACCAGTCCATACATTTAAAATCTATTGACAATTTAACTAAAACAATTATAATTTAACCATTAATGAACAAACTAAATTTTAAAAGTGTTAAAAGAAAAATTGAATAAAATAAAACAATATTTTATAGAAAAATTTAAAAAATATAAAGTAATATTACTAATTATTTTGACGTTGGGTATAGGTTGTGGCTACAGAAAATCTATTATAGCAAAAAGTAAAAAAGAAACGGAAGCAAAAATATTAAACAAAGGAGCTGATAATAATTCTACTCAAAAAATACTAATAAACAAACATTTATATAATAAAACAGATAAAGAAAAAAAAACTTATTTGTTGTCTAATTTTATTATGGATAATACAATTGGAAGTGAAGAGGCTAAAATAACAATAATAGATTATTCTTCTTTTACTTGTAATTATTGCAAAGAAATGAGAAAAGAAATTAATAAAATAATAGATGAATATGTAATTGAAAAAAAATTTGTTAAGTATGTTTTAAGGCCTGTCTATAATAAAAAAACAATACCTTATGGTGCTTTTTTATTATGTGTAAATCCCGAGCAAAGAAAAGAAATAGCCGAGCTGTTTTTTGAACCAGATTTTGAAAAATTTAAAAATATAGAAGATTTTATAATATCTGTTGGAAAAAATTATGGATTAAACGAAGAATATGTACAAAAATGTATTTTTGATCAAGATAGCTATGATAAAATTATATATATGCAAAATGAGTCTAAAAAAATTTTTAATTTAAAAGGAACTCCAGTATTAATTATTAATGGTAAAGAATATATTGGGTATAAAAATTATAATGAATTAAAAGATATTATAGAAACAATAATTAAAAAAAATGCTAAGTAAAATTAAAGATATTAGTAAAATAATAATATTTTCATTATTAATTTTATTATTTATAGTATTTATATTTAGTAATACTGAAAAAGTAAAAATAAATTTATTTCCTTTTTCAACAATTCTTGAAATTAGGTTATTTTTATTAATTATTTTTACTTTTATTTTTGGATTTTTATTTTCTATGTTTCTAAATCTTTTAAAGGGTGCGTTTGGTTTGCAAAGACTAAAGTATAATTTAAAAATAATAAATATGGAAAAAGAAATTCAAATTTTAAAAAATAATTCTAGTAAAAAAGATGATAAAAATAATAAAGAAAATTAATATTTTTATTTTAAGTTTATTAGTTGTAGCTTGTACTACCGTTAATATATTTACTAAAAAAAATTACAGATTGTTTAATAAAAAATTTTATTTTGAAAATGGTACTAAAATAAGTCTAAAAGAATATTTAAGTATTAAACCTGAAATTATAAAAAATAATAATGATGTTTTTGTAATTTCTTTGTCAAAAAATATAATAAAGATATCTTTGATTGACAAAAAAATAGAATGGATTAAAACAATAAATACAATACCTGAAAATAATTTTATTTTTGATGAAGATTATATATACTTTAATGGTATAAATAATAATTTTTACATATTAAACTATAAAACTGGAGATATAGAATATATATATTTAAATTCGAATGTTTCTACTATAAATGATGTGAAAAAACCAATTATTCATAAAAATTTTGTTGTAGCATTTTTTAATGATAAAAGACTAGTTATTTTTGATAAAAATAATAAAAAAGTATTATTAGATCAAAATTATAATAATTTTATTGTAGATGGTAATTTTCTAAATATTGATGGAATTATTTTTGATTTAGATAACAACAAATAGTAATTATTAGTGATTTGAAAAAATTAATATTTTTATTTTTTTGACGTACAAAACTTAATATATATACCTGCAATCTCAAAAAGATTTGTTACCATATAAAAAAAAATATATTATCGTATATGTTTGATTTTATAAAAGATAAAATGATATATCCAGCAGAATATTGTTTATAACTATAAATAGTATTTTAATTTGGGTATACAGGTCCAAACACATTTGGGAAAAACTTTGAAAAAATTTTACCTCATTTTTATAATTAATTTAACAAAAAATATTAATAATTAAAAATTATGTAACTAATGAAGGAATATACATATTATAACATATATTCTAGTGTAGATGTTAGAGAATTAAATAATATAAGTTAAGATTTTAGTGAATATTATTTAATAAATCATAAAGATATATTATCATTAAAAAGAAAATATGATACTTTTAATTATTTAATAAATCATAATAACTAAATTATTAACAGATACTATAAAAGAAATAAGAGATAATAATCCCACCTATAGCAAATATAAGAGATATATACTCTCTCAAAAAGAGATTATAATATTAATAATATAAAAAATAATAATAGTATAAATAATATTAATACTAATAATATTGTTAGCATTAGCAGCATAGGTAGAATAATAACCCATTAAAAGAATTAAGATTAATTAAAGAAGCTAATGGAAAATCAAATAAGAATAATATAAAAATAAATTAAAGAAAAAAAAATCTAAGAAC
>CATOLK010000019.1 GCA_951801155.1 uncultured Rickettsiales bacterium
TATTTAATATTCTTTATATTGCTGGATTCCACATTAAGATTTTCTAGTAAGACAAGCTTACAAGAAAATCTAATCTGGAATGACGTAAATAAAGGGAAATTAACAAAATAAACAAGCTTATTAAGAAATTTTAATCTGGAATGACGCAAATAACGGAAAATCAAAAAAATAACAAATCCAACAAAAAAAGAAAGACATAAAAATAAAATTATTAAATATATATAGAAAATAAGAATAGTTTTATGCAGGAAGTTTATTACATTTATTATACTAAATTAATTTCTACTTTTTGTTCTTGTTGAATATCAACATTTGCACTATTAAGGCTCTTATTAAGAGTATCACTAATACAATTAATAAAGATTAATTTGTTTTTTTCGTTATTAATATCAACCGTTTTACTGGAATCTATTAATTTAGAAATATTAGACAAATTATCCAAAAATTGTTTTTGTTCTTTAGGATGATTACTAATTGCATCATTCATAGTTTTTAAAAATTCTGTAACCTGTTTGCCAATCTCGTTTGAATTTTTAAGAGTAGTTTTATCTTGCACTTCTTTGTTTATTTTATCATCTCCAATCATATTAGTATAGTATAATTTAACAAAATCAGCAACTTTCTCGTATTCTTGATTTACATTATTATCTTTATTTTTTTTTATATTTTTACTATATTTTTCAATATCTGAAATTGTATTTCTCACATTTGTTACTGTTTCAAAAGAATTTTTAATTGCGTCATTTAACTCATTAGAATTTGTTTTCTCTTTATTATTTGTTTTATCAAGATATTTTAATTCAATGTCTTTATTATTAGAAATTTCTTTATAGGCTTCGAAAGGATTTGTTTTAAACTTTACTAAAAGATCAACTATTCCATCTTTACCAAGCATATCACAATTATTAATTACAATTGCTCCATTTTTGAAAAATTCATACACTTCTTCGTTACCCATTCTTTTTAATTGATCCATAAAAAATCCACCTTCTTCAAAAGAAATTGTAAGTTTACCACCATCAACATTTGGAGAATAATTTATACTTCCACCAAAACCTTTATATTGTTTATCACCTACACTAACTTCTGAGATAGTTGCTTTTAAAAATTCTTTATTTTCTAATAAATCCTTTTTTTCGGGAATTTCTTTCATCATATCGTTTAGTTTTTCAACTGATATACTACCTTTTTCTTTACTTAAAAATTGTAATAAATCATTAATTCTTTTTGTTGCTTTTTCTAGACGCTCTTTATTATCATTGTAATTATTACACAATTGATTCGGTTCTTTATATTTTTCTTCTTTCCTTTCTATTTCTTCTTTTTTCCCCGTTTCTATTCCATGAATTAATTTTTCTAGATCATTTTTAGCTTTTTCATCTCCCAATTCTATTGCCTTTTCTAAGAATCTTTTTGCTTTTTTAAAATCTTTTTCTATAAAATCATCTTCACCAATTTCATAAGAATAGGCAAAATCCCTCAAAACTGTTTTATCTGCTTCTATAGCCTCTTTATATAATTGATTTGCTTTTTCATCATTTTTTTCAACACCTATTCCATTTTCATAGCAATAAGCTAAATTAATTTTAGAATAATTATCACCATGATTTGAGGCTATTTCATAAAATTTAGCTGCTGTTTCAAGATTTTTTTCTTCTCCTTTTCCATTTTCATAGCAAAGAGCAAGATGAAAAGCAGATAATGCATGACCATCTACAGCTGTTGCTTCTTTAAAATATTCCTTCGCTTTTTCAAAATCTTTATTATTTAGATAAATTTTTCCAAGTTCATACATAGCTTCAGTATTATTATGTTCGGCAGCCGTTTCATAATATTTAATAGCTTTTTCTTCGTTTCTATCAGTTCCTTTACCATTTTCATAAAAGAAAGCAGAATTCATACACGCCTCAACATTACCTAATTCTGCACCTTTTTCATAATATTTTAGTGCTTCTTTTTCATTTTTTTCGATACCTATTCCATTTTCATAACAATAACCAAGATTAGTTGTTGAATATTGATCTCCCAATTCCGTTCCTTTTTTAAAATAGTCAAATGCTTTTTGTTTATTTTCTCCGTCTTCTAAGTATTTTTCTCCAAAAAAGTTTAAAAAATAGTTTTCATATGTTTTTTCATTATTGATAATTGGTTTTCCATTTTTGTCGTACTGAAATCCCTTTTTTTCTTCAATGAAATTGAATATATCACTTTTTATACCTGCATCCAATGCATTATCTTGTTTATAAATTTCCGCTAAAATAATTAAAGCATTTTCATCGTTTTCCTTAGCTTTTTCCCAAATAGAATCTAATATTTCTTTTTTTTTATTTTTGTCTTCTTTATTTTTGTCTTCTTTATTTTGAAAGTAAATATTAACCAATTCTGACAAAGCATTTTGATTATTTTCTTTAAGTGCTGTTTTAAGGATGTTTAATATTCCTTTTTTATTTTCTTCATTTTTGCTGTTTTTGTAAATATCACCAAGTCTTAATATTGCAGGTTTATTACCTTTTTTAACCAATGCTTCGTAACATTCTATTGCTTTTTTTTCATCTTTATATTCTTCATTTTTTTCATAAATACCAGCTAAATTAAATAAAGCCACATTACTATTATTTTTTGCCGCTATTTCATAACATTCTATTGCCTTTTTTATATTTGTTTTTTTTTCAATACTTATTCCGTATTCATAATTATGTCCAAGTTCATTTAACGCTTTATTATAATCTTCTTCTGCAATTTTTGTTATATTCCCTTGAGTTTCCTCATTGAAATCTTTTAATTTTTTCTCTAAAAAATTACTTATTTCTTCACTCATATTACTCTCCATAAAACAATTAATAAAAATTATATAATAATTATTAATTATAAATATATATTGTCAATAGGTTTTTGTAATTTTGGAATTATTTAATTTTTATATTTTTTAACAACATTTTTACATAAAAACTATACTATTTTACAAAAAACAAAACAACTTTTACAAAAATCAATGAAAAAACTATCCCAACTATCGCTTTATTTAAATCAACTATAATTTTAGCTATTGAAGCCTTCATATTTCTACCAGAAGCAAATAAACTTGATTCCACATAGGTCATTGCTAATTCTTTACCAGCCAACAATCCCAAAAATACCCAAGTGGTTGTTAAAGGCACATTACTAAAAAACTGTAAATATAATAATATTATTGCAAAAATTAGATTAAAAATTGTCACTGTTTTTTTATTATTAGAATCTCTTTTTTCTTTAATTATTTTTTCAATTTTTCCGCCACTATTATTTATAAGTAAATACAGAATAAAAATAATAATCATATTAAAAATTATTAACTCATAAATATTAAATTGTCTATCAACAAAAACCACGAAAACACAAATACTTAAAATATTCCAAGCCATCCAAACCAAAGCTGTTGTTATATATTCAGCAATATTCCATAATCTATTTAAATCTTCAGATGTATTTTTAATCTTATTTATAAAATTTTTATAAATAAAACTCCAAATAAAAAAAGAGACTATAAATGCTAAAAAATAGCTTGTAATTGTTTTTGTTATCATAATGTGTATAGTATTACTTGTACTAAAAAGAGGAATTATAAGAAAAGTTGCACTTACAGGAATACCATATTTTGTAAAAATATTCAATAAAAGTGGAATAAGTATGATAACTATATCTAGATCTTTTTGATATTCAATATTTTTTAATAAAGAATAATCAACTTCACCTTCATATATAAACCAAGAAATTAAAGTAGTTATGATAAAAGAAAAACTGAGAAAAATCCAATTAATCTTAGATCTTTTTTTATTATTTACTATAAAAGAACCTATAGTTTGAATATAATTGTTTCCAATAACTGTATAACTACTAACAGCAATCATAAACCAATTAAAAAAAAGTCCAAGATTAACAATATTACCTAATAAAAACACAAATATTAACAATAAGTTAAATTTATCTTTAAAAATAATATCAAAGTGTTTTTTTATATTTTTTCTCATTTTTAATATCTTTACATAAAAAATTAATTAAAATTTACTAAATATTGATTTATTCTATCGGTAAAATTTTTATCCAAATCTCTTTTTAAAAGTTCATTGAATACTTTTTTAGATTCTTCATCTTTTCCCTGATTTTTTAAAAATAAGGCTTTTTGTTCCAAAACAAGATTTAATACTGGATTTTTACTATTTTCTAATAATTTTATAAGATCTTCAATATCTTTGGTATTTCTATTAAGATTAATTTTTAAAACTAATAAATTTAAACCTGCATAATATTTAAAAAATAATTCTTTTTCATTTTCAAAAATATCATTATAAATTTTTTCAATCATTTCATTTTCATTATCATCTAAAATAGCAATTAAATTTAAACCAGCAAAAGTTTTTGATATTCTTGGAACTTTACTATTGAAATAAATTTTTTTTAGTTCTTCCTTTTGATTTTCAGATTCTATAATTTTAAAAATTTTATCATTATATTGTTGTATTCTATTTAATTTATATATATTAAAAGACATATAAAATATACTTGCTACCAAAATGATAAAAATTATTGCAATTATTGAGTTTATGTTTCTAATAAAAAAATGTTTAATGTTATCTTTTTTAACATCATATTTTAATTCGTTTATAAAATTACTTTCTGTTGACATATATTTTTAAAAATTTATTATAACTTTATAATAAATTTTAATATTTAAAATGCAAAGAAAATATGAAGAAAATAATATTTTCCAAAAAATAATTAATAGGGAATTACCAGCAAAAATACATTACGAAGATGAAAAAGTAATTTGTTTTTATGATATAAATCCTAAAGCACCAATACATCTTTTATTGATACCTAAGGAAGGTTTTGTTTCTTTTAATGATTTTGTAAAAAATTCCGATGATGGAGATATAGCATATTTTTTTAAGACTGCGCAAAAAATAGCAGAAAATTTGGATGTAAAATCGTATAGAATTGTAGCAAACTGTGGTGAAGAAGCTGGTCAAGTGGTTTTTCATTTTCACTTGCATATTATGGGATATAGGTAGTTTCCCTATAAGGAATAAATATCAAGAAATATAATAAAAAGTGTATTGACATTTACAAAAATTATGGTATAATAAAGATATTATTAATTAACTGTTAAGGAAAAAAATGACAGAAAATGTTGAAAGAAGTAGTAGTTTGCCAAGTTTTATCGAAGAGTTACCTTTAGCTTATGGTGGTAACTTTGAAACTAAAAAAAGAAGAAATAGTTTACCATCAATTAATGAAAATAATTTAGATGGGGTAGTTGGTAATATAGAAAGAAGCAGAAGTTGTAATGATTTAAGGGAAAGAATAAATTACTACAATAATGTTAAATTATCTTCAATAGAAGAAATAGTTGATAATTCTACAACTATTAGTGAAGAAGAAAAAGATAAATTAAATAATTTAATTAATGAATGCCATGTTAAAGAAAAAAATTTTTTGAGAAAATTAGCAAATATTAGTGACTCTATTATTGATATTAATAAATATTATTGTTTTAATGAAAAGTTTCTTAGTGATGCAGAAAAAATAAAATATTTAAGAAAAATAACTGAATTAAAACCTAAAAAAATAGAGAAACAAGAAAGACAAGATGAAATTAGAATACAAGAAGAGACTAGAGTAGAACTAGAAAGACAAGAAGAAATTATAATACAAGAAGAAGCCAGAATAGAACTAGCAAATTTAGAAGATTCATTTTTTAAAAATAAAAAAGAAAAAGGAAGGAATTTTTTAAATAGTTGTATATCTGGAAATATGGATAATTTTTTAGATTTAATTAATTATTTTAAATCGGATGATAATGAAAATTATAGTGAAATAAGTCTAGAAACTGTAAGTAAAGGATTTAAGGCAGCTTGTTTATGTGGAAATACAGATATGGTTAGATGTATGCTTGAACAAAGCGAGTTAAAGAGTGCTATTTTAAACGAAAGTGAAAATTTTGAATATTTAAAGGAAATTTATTGTAATAAAGATACAGATATTTTTAAAATACTAATTGGTGACGATGATATAAGAAAAAGGTTGGTAGAAAGAGAAAATACTTCTTTTAATATTTCAACAATATTTTATTGTATTAATGACGCAGCTATATGTCCTTTTGATAAAATAGAAGAGATTAATACCTTATTTTCTTATCCAGAAATCGCTAATGTCATTATAAATAACGAATACTTTAAGAGAGAATTTAATGGATTTTTCGCTCTTGGAGTTAAAGAAATAGTTGAAAAAGTACTTTCAAATGATTCTATAATGAAAAACATTGTTGAAAAATATGGTATATTGTTGTATGTAGAATTTGCTTTTAAAAATAAACATTTAGAAATTATAAAGACAATGTTTGAATACGACTATGTTAAAAAAGCAATATCAGAAAATGGTACATTAATTACAGAATTTAGAAAAGCTATATATAATAATGACTTTTTAAAAATTAAAGAATTATTAAGAAACGATAGAATAATTATAGAATTAAATAGAACAAAAAATTTTTCAGGATTTTTAAAAGAAAATATAGAATCACTGAATGATTTGATATTTGATAAAACTAAAAGTCATGATGAAAAAATAAATTTAAGAGAACAAAAAATAGATGATATAATAAATATTTTAAGACAAAACAGAAATCAAGAAAAAGAAAATATATTAGAAGAATTAAAAAATGATATATTCGTACAAATATTTGAAGAAGCTTATAGACAAAATGATACAGAATTAATAGAAACATTACGTAATGATGAATATATAAAGTTTAATGATTATATAAAAGAAATTTTAGCTACATCTAGTTTAGAAGTAATTGAATCATTAATTAAAAATAATATAAACTTTGTAGAAAATAATAATATTAATAATAATAGATCTGTTATTAATTTAGATGAAAAAACTTTTAATAATATTAAAAACAATTTTAAAGAAATATGTAAAAAATATAATGTAGTTTGTGATGAAAATAAATTATTTTTAAATTCGATTAATTTAACTGAGAAAAAATATAACTATTTTATAAATTTAAATCAGATAAATGAAAAAATTTCTGAAATTAAACAAGAAATAGATAAAAAAGATGAAGTATTAGAAGTTGCTAAAGAGTTAGTAAAAAAATGCAAATTGACCGAAAATCCACGTGAAATGGAGGGTGTTACAATGGAATTAAATGATGGAATTGAATTATTAAAAGATTTAAATAAACATTGTAAAAATCCAGTAAATATTAGAGATAATGAACAATTGTGTAATTTGTATATACCGGCCATCAAAAATTCAAAAAATGAAAATGTTTTTAAAGAAGGATTTGGTGGAATTACTAAAATTAGTAGAAATAATATTAAAATTAAGTTTGATAAGGATGGATTTTTAAGGCAAACTTTAGAAAATAATTCAGAAATTGATAAATCTGTGTTGGATATTTTAAAAAAATCTCTAATAATAGAATATGGCGAAAAATGGAATGAAGACAAAAATTCTAATAAGATAGAATTAGATACTATTCTTTTATTATTTAAAAAAGATCCTAATATTGCATTTGAAATGTTAATGAAATTAGAGAAAGATAAAAAAATAAATATTAAAAAAGAAGGATTTTTATTTGATAAAAAATTATCTTTAGAAGAAAAAACAAAATTAAAAAATTCTTTTGAACATACTGTAGAAGTCAGAAAAAAAATATTTAATATTACTACTTTAAAAGAAGAAGTATTAGATATAGATTATGATAATGGTGAAATTAGAAAATCTATAGAAAATATAGTTAATAATATTGCTGATATGGGTGTTAGAATTATAAAATGTGGTAAAAAGGAAAAGCTAATTACTAGTGAAATAAAAGAATTTAGTATTAATAATATTATAAAGGTTTTATCTTCTTTAAAGGAAAAAGTAAATAATGTAAAAGAAGATGAAGAAAAATTAAAATTATTATTAAATAATATAAAAAATGCAAACAGTAAAATTAATGAAATTGGAAAATATTCCGATAAAGAAGATATGATAATTGCTCTTAATCATTGTATAGTTAATATTAATGGTTTTATTGAACAAATTGATAATAACGAAGCACCATCATTACAAGTTATACAATAGTTTTAATCACAATTAAAGAATAATTTAATTCTTTAATTGTGCTAAAATTTATATAAAATAACCAATTATCTAAGATAATTTAGGAGTTGAAATTATTATTATTTGACAATTAAAATATTTTAAGTATAATAAATATATCAAGTAAAAAATTAATTTTTATAATGTCAAAAAATATACATTTTATAGGTATAAATGGGAGTGGGCTTGTTGGTGTAGCATGTTTAGCAAAAGAAAATGGTTTTAATATTAGTGGTTGTGATTTAAGTAAAAAAGGAAATTATTCTAAACAATTGGAGGATTTGAATATTGATGTTGAAGTAGGACAATCACCGGAACATTTAAAGGGAATTGATAAATTAGTAGTTTCTTCGGCAGTATTTTTTAAAGATAAATATAAAAATATCCCAGAAATAATGGAAGCTTTGAAGCAAAATATAGAAATAACTAGATGGCAAGATTTTTTAGATAAAGAATTAGCAAAAAATAAAGACTTAATTTGTGTTTCTGGTACACATGGGAAAACAACTACTACAACAATTGTAGCAACTATGTTGGATGTATTAAATTCGGACCCTACTGTGGTAATAGGTGGTATAAATAAAAAATGGAACAAAAATTATAGAAATGGGAAAGGTAAATATTTTGTTTGTGAAGCCGATGAATATGGAAACAATTTTACTTATTATCATCCAAAATATATTATAATAAATAACATAGAAATGGAACATCCGGAATTTTTTCAAGATCTGGAAGGTTATAAGCAAAATTTTATAAATTTTATAAGAAATATTAGAGATTTTGGAACTATAGTATTTAATGGAGATGATAATAATATAGTTGATATTTTAGAAAAAGAAAAAGATTATTTAAAAAATAAAAATATTAAATTAATTGCCTATATTACTGATGAGAATAATAGAAAAAATGACAATATAAAATACAATTTTCTGAAATTTGATAATAATGAATTTATTCTTGAAAATAAAAAGTACAAAACAAATGATGGATTGTGTGGCGAACATAATTTTAGAAATGCTTCCGTAGCAATATTATTGTTGGAAGAATTAGGTTTTGAGTATAAAAATATTTACAATTGTTTGTTAGAGTGTGAATTACCAAAAAGGAGAATGGAAAAAGTATTTGTAAATGATAGATTTTCTGTTTATGATGATTATGCACATCATCATACTCAAATTTTTTATAATCTTAAAACATTAAAAAACAATATTAACAAAAATGAAAAGATTATAGCTGTATTGGAGCCACATTTGATTTCAAGATATAAAGAGAATTCAGAAGAATATAATAAATATATGGAAATTGCGGACTATCCTATAATTACGAAATTTTTTAAATCTAGGGAAATAGACTTACCTGATTTAGATATGAAGGATTATTTAAATGGAACTAATATAGAATATATAATTGATTTTAATGAAGTTGTAAATAGAATTAAAGAAATTATTAATATAGAAAAAACAAAAAAAATGCATATAGTAATTATGGGAGCTGGTTTATCTTATAAATTGACAGAAAAAATAATAGATCTATTGAAAAATAAAAATTTAATGTAAAAATATGAGGTAGATTAGTTATGAGATATGTTTCTTCTTTTTTATTTATAAAATTATATAGGAGCTATGATGTTAAATATTAAAACCAGAAAGGATATTATTAATAATGTTGTGAAATCTGTAAAGAAAGATTCCAAAAATATAAAAGATTTAGATTCTTATATAGAGGAGAAAATTGAAGATGAATATTATGATTTTAAAATGAATTCTGGTAAGTATCAAAAGGGAGTAATTTACGATAAAAGATTTAATTCAAAAAATGACAATAATATTTCTATAATTTTTGATGATTTTATTGGAAAAAGTGAAAAGTTGAATGTCTATAATAGTTGTGATAATGCACAATTGCCTGAAAAATCAAATAAAAGTGTAAATTATTTAAATAAAATATTTTATAAAAAAACTTTATACAATATAAATTGTTTTATAGGTAATTTATTTGATTTTAATAAAAAAAAAGTTCTTTTATTTTTTACATTATTTTTTGATTATCTAGCATCAATATTATACAATTTATTTATATTATTTATATTTAGTACTTTGAATATTTTAAATTATTTAATATTTCTTTTATTTAAATTTTGTTTATCCTCTAAATATAAAATTTTTAAAAAATATAATTTATCTTTATTAAATATTGCATTGTTTATTCCTGTTGAGTTTTTGAGATTTTTACTTATTTCAATTAAGGAATTTGCAAATATTTTAGCGAGTATTTTTAATATAACAAATAAAGTATTAAATACTGGTAGTAAAATATTTAAAAATAATATGTATTCAAGTATTATAGCAAGCAGAGTAAATAGAAATAAAAGGAGTAACGAACATAAAAATGTATTAAATGAGGTTAATGAAAAAGCAGAAAAAATATTTAAAGAATATAATGCTGAAAATACAAAATATTTTGATCGTCTTAAATTTACTAAAGTTACTAAAGAACCTTTAATATCTAGTAATATGCGTAATAAAACACTTAAAGAATATCTATCTACTATGGAAAGAATTGAAATTAAAAAAATTACAAAAAAAATTAAAAAAAATATTGATAAAAAAATTAAGAAACAAATTTATAAGAAAGAACTCCCTTTAAAATTGGAAGTTATTAGAAACAAAGAGATAAAAGTTTCAATTTGTGAAAAAATTTCTAATAAATACTTGCAGCAAGTGCTTAATATTACTGCTAATGTACAAGATAATTTTTTACAAAATACAGAAAAAATAGAAGTTGGTAGGTAAAATATGATAATAAAAGAAATAGACTCAGGTTACGGCTCTTTGTTGGAAAAGACAATGAAAAATGTCGTTAGATATGCTTTAAAAAGAGCTAAAGAATGTGATGGTGGAGAAGATTTTAGTTTTTTATTTATGGTTGATACAAATGCAAAAGGAGTTAAATTACCAAAATTTATAAAAAGAGAAAATCCAGAAACTATGGTATTGGTAATTAAATATCAGTTTAGAAATTTAAATATAAAAAATACAAATTTTTCAATTGATCTAGATTTTAACGGAAAAATCGAAAATGTTGTAATACCGTTCAATTCAATTTTAGCCTTTAAAGACCAAATAAATAGTATTGAATTAAAATTCAATTTTTCCAATGAAAATTTTGAAGATTATGAAGAATGTGATGATTATAATGACTTGGACGAAGAGTGGGATGATTTTTATGATGACTATTATGAAATAGAAAGAGAAGATTTAATTAAAAAAAATATTGATTTAAAAAATAATTTAATTAATTTTTCAGATCTAAAAAATAAAAAATAAAATGTTTATAGATATTATGATATTATATTTAATAGTAAGCTTCTTGGTGGGAGGAATACCGTTTGGCTTTATAATAGGAAAAACTATTGGTAAAATTGTTATAAGAACAGAAGGTTCTGGAAATATTGGAGCCACTAATGTAGCAAGAGTTTTAGGTTTTAAATATGCTGTTTTAACATTCATATTGGATGGACTAAAAAGTTTTTTACCAGTATTTATAGGAAAAAAAATATTTGGTATTGATTTTGCAATGTGTATAATGTTTTGTACGGTTATAGGGCATATGTTTAGTGTATGGTTAAAATGTAAAGGTGGAAAGGGAATTTCAAGTATAATTTTAGGACTGTTAGCTTTGGATTATAGATTATTTTTGATTATGGGGGCTAGTTGGCTTTTAATATTTAAAATTACAAGAATTTCAGCGGTTGCAGCTTTGTTATCAATAACAATCACAATAATTTTTTCTTATTTTTTGTTAAATAAATTTTGTTTTTTTGTATTTTTGTTAATTTATTTTTTTATTGTTTTTGCTCATAGAAATAATCTAAAAAGATTGAGAGACGGTAAGGAATTCGGTTTTAAAAAATAAAATGTATTAAATTTTGATCTTTATTTTTATAGGTTTTTATTCTTACATAAAATTACCATTAGGACTATAGTTATAAATAAATACTATTTTTTTAATTGTTGTTTATATCTGCTGTAATCTTATTTAGCTTTCCAAACCTTGAAAAATAAAGATAAAAAATTAGTTAAATTAAAATTTTATTTAACAACTCTAAATTGGAAGTAGAATATAAGCCGAATTCTGTATTTGATAATCATTAATCTAGAATTATAATTACTTATAATTTCAAGCTACCCACCATGATGTTTTGCGTGAAGAATGCACTTTGTATATAAATACAACACATCTTTTTTGGTATTACTTCTAGTAGGGTTTATAAACAAATTACATCACTGTATTTGTAGTAAGCTCTTACCTCACTTTTTCACCCTTACCTTTCGGCGGTATATTTTCTGTTACACTTTCCGTGAGATTACTCTCCGTGATCGTTAATCACTACTATTTCTTCAAGAAGTCCGGACTTTCCTCTTATTTTCATCTATAAAAAAGAAAAATAAGCGATTATCTGTTCTACTTCCAATTTGATTATAATAAATAATTACCTGTTTGTCAAGAAATTTTTATATATAGGTACTGCTCACTTATATATCAAATTATTAAATAATTAAAATATTTTTATTATTTATGTTTATTTTATTAATTTCCATTTATTTACGTCATTCCAGATTAGATTTTCTAAACTATAAATCGCTAAGAAATTGTATTCTCGAATAACAAGATAGTTTTTATTATTATTTATTCCTTCATTTTCCGTTATTTACGTCATTCCAAATTAGATTTTCTTGTAAGCTTGTCTTACTAGAAAATC
>CATOLK010000020.1 GCA_951801155.1 uncultured Rickettsiales bacterium
AAACAACAATAAAAACTCTCCTGTTATTTCAGAGTAAAATTTCTTAGCGATTTATTGTTTAGAAAATCTAATCTTGAATGGCGTAAATGAAGGGAAATTAAAGAATAAACTATTATAAAAATAAATAATTTAAAATATGAATGATACTATTTAATGTGTAAGTGGGCAGTGTCAAATTTTTTTTATACAAATAATACAAAGAATAACTTTAGCAAATTACATTTGAACAATAGACTTCTACAAATTTGTGGAATATTTTTTATCACTTTTAGTGTTTATTTCAATAGTTTCTTTTTCAAGTTGTTTTGATACATTGATTATAGTATCTATAAAATTTGCTATATTCTCAATTTTTTTCATATTTTCTTTGTTTTTCTCTTTTATTTTTTCCTCTAAACTTATTATATTATTATCATTTAAGTAAATTGTATTTTTTTCTCTAATTTTACTTATATGAATTGTTTCTTGAACTTTTTTTATAACTTCTTTTTTTTCTTTTAGATATTTTATTTCTTTTTTATTATTCTTTTTTTTGGGTTTATTTATTTTTTCAAGTTCTAAATTATAGTCCTTAACAGTTTTAAAAAGTGCTTTATTTGAAGATTCTTTGTTTTTATAACTTTTACTTTGTTTTTTATCAGAATTACTCAGCATGCCTATATTTGATAGGAAATTACCGATAATCGACTTACTTTTAAAAAAAATAGACATTTTATAACCATTACAATCTTTAATAATAGAATTTATTCTATCATATTTTTTTTTACTTGTCAAATACTTTTTAATTTTTCGTAAAAAATATTTAATTTAGTTTTTAGATCTTTTAAGTTATTTTTTAAATTACTATTATTTATTTTATAGTTGTTATCTATTTTAGGAGTCTCTATATATGTTTTTACATAAGGATTACTAGTATTGAGTTCAGTTATTTTATTATCTATTTTTGTGTCAAATTCCTCATTGACTTCCACATTTTCAGTTTCAAATAACTTTTGTAGACCTTTAATAGTAAAACCTTTATCATACAGATATTTTTTTATTAATTTTAAAATTTTTATATCTTTATCATAAAAATATCTTCTTTTTCCATTTCCGATCGTTGGTTTTATGTAATCTCCAAATTGAGTTTCCCAAAATCTTATTACATATTCCTGTATACCGACTTCTTTAGCTGCTTGTCCAATTGATCTTTTTTTATCTATTAGTACTACCATTTTATTTATTATTTATTATTTTTTTTTCTTCAAAATAAAATCTAATTAAAACACCAAGAATTCCAGCTAATGGCATTGAAATAACAATTCCCCAAAAACCATACAAAGCACCACCAGCAAATATCCCAAAAAATAACCATAATGGATGAACTTGTATTTTATTACCTATTAAATTTGGAGTAATAAAATTACCTTCTAAAAATTGTCCCAAAGAAAAAATAACACCAATACTTATTAGTTTCGATATAGAAGTTCCATATTGAAAATATCCTAAGATCAATGCCACAAAAGCACCACCAAAAGCACCAACATAAGGTAATAAAGTTAGTATTCCAGCAAAAATACCTACCACAAAAGCATATTTAAAATCAATTAATAATAATCCCATTGAATAGTAAAAACCTATTATTAAACTTACATTTATTTGTCCTATAATGTAATGGTGTAAAATGTCATCAATTCTAGTACTTAATTTTAAATAATGTTCTCTAAATTTGATAGAAATAAAATGTTCTTGGACAAAATTAAACATTTTATCCCAATCTCTTAAAAAATAAAAAGCTATTATTGGACTAATGCAAATTGTAAAAATACAGTATAATATATATAACGATGAAGATATTAAAGAATTTGTCATATTTCCTAAATATTTTACAATTAGATTTGTAAGTGAGATAAAATGCTTTTGTAAATCTTTTACATCATGTATTCTAAATATTTTTGCTAATTCACTAACTTTTTCATATAATTTATTGAAATCTATATTTTCAGTTTTTGAAATTACTTCTCTTAAAAGGCTTATTAATTGATTAAATAGCGCTGGTACAGCAAAAAAACAAACTAAAATTATAAACACACTAAATAATAATACTATAATTAATGATAACCAATGTCTAGAAAATTTATTTTCATACTTTTTTACTATATTCTTGAATATATAAGCTATTAAAAATCCCAATATAAATGGTGGTAATATACTTTTTATTTTATATAAAAAATAAAATACAAATATATACATTAATATGTAAAAAATTTGTTTTATATTGAAAAAACTTAATATTTTATCCATTTAAAATCCTTTATAATTTAAGTAATAATTACCGTTTTTATTTTGTAATATAAACCCTTTATTAGCAAATAAAGCTATAATTTCACTTTCGTCACATTTGTAAAATAATCTTATTTTTGTAAATTTTGTAGTTAGTAATAATATTTCGTATTTTGTTATAAAATTAAGGTTATTAATTAAATTTTTAACATAAACATATTCCCTAAAATCTGGAATTGTAAAATAAATGTCTATAAAACTGTTTTTTTTTAATTTATTTATATTTTTCTCATTATTTCTTGCTGCAAGCATTTTGAGTTGTGATTCATTGTTTAAAAATTCAAGAGTTTTTACAGATGCTTCTTTAATTAATTCATTTTGTCCCAAACCTTCTTTGTTGGAAAAATTTAACAATCTTTCATTTACGTTTTCCGCATCTATTTCTTTAAAAGTTATTTCGACAACATCATCTAACGAATTATAACTAGCTAAAGCTATTATAACAGTATTTGAATCGTACTTAGTTAATAATGCTTTAAATTGATTATAGCTAGCATTATTTATAGCATTTATAGAAAATAAACCTGCATTTGATAAACTATAATTATCTATTATAAATATGTTTTGATAGTCACTATTGAAAAAACTTTCATAAGCACTTCTATACCAAATATCGTTGTCTAGAAAATTTATTTTACCATTTTTATTCTCAAATAATGGTATGTATAAATAAATAGCATCTTTTACTATATTTCGTCCTATACCTAATTTTTTTAAATTAAAATTAATAAATTCTTTATTAAAAACAAATGTTAATGTGCTGGAATAAGATTCTTTTGTAATAATTTCGTCAGATATTTTTATTGTTTCTATCATTTCAGAAATCATGCTATCATCTATAAATTTTGTATAGTCTTCATTTATATTACCCTTTTTAAATAATTCCTTTAATGCTGTTCTTCCAGCTATTTTTATAGCTTCATCTTTAGCTTTTTTAGCATCAGTTGATTTATATGAGGCTTTTATATTTTTTATTATATACAAATTTTCACTTTTTATTTGATTGTTTTGCGAGTTTGAATCCTGAATATTATTTGCAAATATATAACTTGTGTTGAAAATGGTAAAAATAATCAAAAAAATAATTTTTCTAAACATAGTTTATAATTAAAAATATATGTTTTTATATTATTTTATAAAATTAAAAAAACAACAGATTTAAATTGATTTAAAAAGGTAATATAAACTAAAATTTTAGGAATATATTATAAATAAAATTAGACCTCCTGCATAAACTATATTCAAATATCAATGATATTTGAATATTTTTAAATTTATTTATTTTTATGATTGTTTATTTTTTAATTTTCTGTTATTTGCGTCATTCTAGATTAGAATTTCTTGACAATTTATTTGTCTAGTTTTTTCTATATTTAATATTTTTTATATTACTGGATTCTACATTAAGATTTTCTAGTAAGACAAGCTTACAAGAAATTCTAATCTAGAATGACGCAAATAACAGAAAATTAAAGAAATAACAAATCTAATAAAAAAAGAAAGATATAAAATAAAAATTATTAAAAAATAAAATTATTAAATATATATAGAAAATAAGAGTAGTTTTATACAGGAGGTCTATTATAAATTAAAATTTTATAAATTTATAAATTTTTTAATGTGATTTGCAGTTTGTTGACTTTTATTATAATTATATTAATATAATCTTGTTAAATAATTGTAAAATTAATGGAGTTAATATGGAAAGTATAGAGGATTTTGATAAATTTACAACAGCTATTGCAAAAAATGACATTAGTTTAGTAAAGAAATTAGCTGATAAAAACAATATAAACAACTCATATATTATAGATAAAAAAAGTTATACACCTCTTACTTTAGCTATTGCTTATAATTATATTGATATAATTGAAGAATTAATTAATACAGAAGGTATCGATATAAATAAAACGGATACTGACGGAAATACAGCACTTACATTAGCTATTAACTATAATAATATTTATGCTGTTAAAAAATTAATCGAAAGAAGTGATATCGACTTAAATAAAGTAAATAATACCGAAAACACACCACTTTTGTTGGCTATTATTAACAATAATATTGAAATTGTAAAAGATTTACTTAAAATAGATGGTATTAATGTAAATCAAGTGGGTAATAATAATATTACTCCCATTATGTGCGCCGTTTTGCAAGATAAATTTGAAATTGTTGAGCAATTACTCGAAAAAGTTGATTTAGATATAACAAAACCAGAGGGAAATGAAAAACTTTTATACGAGGTAATTCTAAGTAAAAATAATTTAAATATAATAAAATTATTTGTTAATTACCTTAATTTAACTTTAAATAAAAATATTAATAGTTCTTTACTATTGGATTTGGCAATTGAAAACAATAACAGCGAAATTATAAAATTTTTAATTGAAAACTTAAATATAGAATATTTAGAACAAGTAAAAAAGGAAAATTTAGAAAAATTATTATCAAGTTGTTTTTCTTCGAGAAATAACTTAATTCTTGCAGAATTAATGAACAGTTCTAATCCAAACTTCAAAGAGTATATTTCTAATAATCCTAACACCTATACTGATTTAGTAAATTTATTTTATAATTCAAAAAATCAAAAACTAATAAAAGAACTTGAAAAAGGAATGGAAAATAAAATAGATATATTAACTAATGAACAAGTAATAAAAATTTTAGAAAATATAAGAAACGAGGAAGAACCGAATATAAAGTTATTTAATTTATTATTATCAAAATTAGAAGAATCTGAGAGAAAAAAATACTTTAAATCAATTAAAAAAGTAAATCAAAATGATCAAGGAAGGAATCAAGTTAGTATTGATAGGGAATTTATAATAAACGAAGAAACTAATTTTATTGAAATAAAAGATATTGCTTATGCTAGAATTAAAGATAAAGAAGAAAATTCTAAAATATTATATGAAATAAATTATAATGAAGATGGCAGTAAAACAATTATTCATTACAAGATAGATAAAGAAGAGGTATTATTTACTGAAATAATAAAAGAAAATGAAGTAATAAAAATTGAATTTAATGAAAATGATTTTGAAAATATTAATAAAGAAAGTAAAAATGAGACTGAAAGAAAAAATACAATTATAAATTATTTTAGAGACGAAACAATTAAAATATATAATATAAATTACAAAAATATAGATGCTTTTGATGATAATATTTCGCGTATGAGTTATGCACAATTATATTTAGAAGAATATTTAGAGAATAGAGAGCGAAACATTATTTTAGGACTAGACTTAACAAAAATAAATATTAATAATATAAACTTACAAACAAAAAATATTTCTGAAGAATTAGTAAAAAGTAATAATAATAAAATAGAATATATTTCAGATAAAATAATAGAAAGTTCAAATTTAGAAAATAAAAACAAAACATTCATTTTTGATTTAGGTTATACACTTAACCCAAATAAATTCAATATTACAAATGGTAATTGTGGTTCACATACAACTCAGATTATAATATTAGATGGAAAAGCAATTATGATTAATACCGGTGGTGATAAAAATTTTGATAAAAATTTTATTAAACAAATTAATGAAAGAATTAAAGAAAAAACTAAAAATAATCACGATTCTATTAAAAATTTTAACAATATGTTTCAGCTAAAAGAATTTGGAGTTTGTAATGTGGCTTCAAAAATATATTTAAATATACTTTTTACTGAATATAAGAAAAAATTTGGAAATTTATCCAAAATAACGGAAAATATGTATATGTTTCAAAAACTGATAAAAAACGTAAACGGAAAAAGGGGGGAAAGTGAAGAATTTTTAAAAAAAGGAGGAATAATAAAACTCAATGAAGTTAAAGAATTAAGTGATGTTGTTAAGAATACAAATAATATTGTTAAAAGAAATTATGGAAAATATTTTAGTGAAGAAAATAAAGAATTTACTGGTTTTAATGAAAAACTTAACTTTGTTATTAATGATCTTACAAAAATCGAAGCCGACAAAATAATAGAACAAAATATATAATATACTTAGAAATTACAACTAAAAATAAAAAAAATTTTAATTTAAAAGATAAAATTTAGGTTAAATTAATAGACCTCCTGCATAAAACTGTTATTATTTTCTACATATATTTAATAATTTTTATTTTTATATCTTTTTTTTCATTAGATTTGTTCTTTCTTTGATTTTCCTTTATTTACGTCATTCCAGATTAGATTTTCTTGTAAGCTTGTCTTACTAGAAAATCTTAATGTGGAATCCAGAGAATATAAAAGATGTTAAATATAAAAAAATATTTTAAAGGTTTTTTATATTACAAAATATATAAAAATTATTAATATCCTTTTTCTATATTAAAGTAATTTATTTCTGGAATAACATAAATAGAAGTAAATTAAAAAATAAATAATCATAAAATAAAAATATTCAAATATTATATTATTGATATTTAAATATAGTTTTATGCAGGAAATCTAATATATAATTTCCATTATTAAATTATAAAAACAGAAATTTATGCATTAGGTCTATTAAAAATTACTAAAATACTTTTATTTCTTCCATATAATTTATTTCTTCCATATAATTTGTAGCTTTGATTAAATTATTAAGAAAATTAGTTTTTTTCATAAGAAATTCGTTATTAATTTCGATACGATTTCTTTTTTCTTTATCTAAACAATATTGACAATAGGCCAACTTTGTATCCACTAATAGATTTTCTATTTTTCTAAGTTTTAATTTTTCTCCGCCAGATAATTCTGCTAAATTTTCTTTTTTAATATTTTTAAAAGTGTTATTATAAATACTATTTACAATTATTCCTACATGACGTTTTAGATTATTGGTTGTATTTTTATCATTTAATATAGATTTTACTTTTTTAAAAGCCTTATTTTCTATATTTTTAACATCTTTTTCTTTGATTATTAATTCATCAATTCCAATATAATTTTTAATTAAGATTTTTTCCCTACTTTTCAATTCAATATTTCCCTTATATCTTTTTAAAAATCCCTTATTTTCATGTATATTTTTTATATTTAAGTATATATTCATTATTTCTTTTAAAACTTCTTCGATAGTAGGTCTTTTTGTATAATCACTATCTATCATTTGTTTTATTAAATTTAAAAATCTTTCTCTTATTTCTTGGGTTTCATAAGGCAAAAATTTAGATTCAGTATTTGTCTTGAGATATTCCAAATATTCTAATTTTTCATTTTGTATAATGTTAATGTATAAATTTTTCATATTACTATCTCTTTCTAAGAGTTTTATTTTTAAATAATCGCTACTATTAATTAAAGTGGCGTCTTTTGTTAGAATAGTAAACAATGTAATACCTAAAGCATATATATCAGATGGAAATATAAAATTATTATAAACTTTAAATTGTTTTTCTATTAAGGATTTAATCAATTCTGGAGAAATATATTCAAATGTTCCGCCTATGGCATATTTAGTGTTTTCTTCAATTTTTTCACTAAAACCAAAATCAATTATTTTTGTTTTTTTATCTTTTAGATTTACCATAATATTTTCTAGCTTTATATCGCGATGTGCAATACCATTTTTATGCAATGAACAAATACCAATAACAGTTCTCAACGCAACCATAAAGGATTCATAAGGGTTAAGATAATTGTTATAAATTGCATTTTCCAAATCAAAATCCATATAATTATAAATTTGATAAAAAATTTCCTTATTTTTGTATGTAAAGTTACCGTGAGCTAATGCTTTGATTGTTTTTCTAGTATTTTTTATAAGTTCTTCTTGTTTTTCAGTTTCTTCCCTTACATTTCTAAATCCTCTTGTATTACTGATTTTATTTGAATAAATCTTAATTATTCTATTTCTATTGTTTTTATCTACAAAGGAATAAATATTGCCTTCTCCTCCTTCAGATATAAACTGCACATTTTTAATTTTACAGCCAAATTTTTTGGCTATCATTTTTTTTTGTTCTTTCGTTTCCGCCCCCGCCCCCGCTTCGGCTTCTGTTTCGTTTTCCAATTCTTCCATGGTATTTTTAAAATTTTTAACTACACCATAGTATAGTTAAAAATAAACAAAAGTCAATGATAGATTATAAATAATTATGTTTTATATTTATATTATGGTTTACAAATAAAACAGCATATTAACCAATAACATTTAAACTATTTTATAAAAAATGCATTTTTTATAAATTTATTTTTTAGCAAAAATACTATTTTTTGTTATATTTATTGATGATATATCTTTATAAAGTTTAGTAAATACATCTTTTAAATCTATTTCTGGTTTTATATTATTTATTTTATTTTCAATACATAAAATATTGTTATCTAAATATTCAAACTCATCAACTCTATCAGGATAGATATTTTTTGCATCAGTATAACAATTTTTTGCATATTCCAAATCTTTTACATTTTTTCTTTCACTATAAATATTACCCAAAGAAACCAACGCATTAAACTTAATTTGTTTTATTTCAGAATTTTGTATTAAATCTTTAAATATCTCTATGGCTTCAGGTTCTTTTTTTATTTTAGCCATTTCGATTCTATTAGCTTGGTCTTCAAAATCTAAAGCTTCTAATTTAAAAGTAACTTCCTCTAAATATTGAATAATCATTTCTTTTTCTTCTGTTTCTAAATTTTGCCGTTGTAAACAGTATAAATAATATTTTTCGCAATTTTCTAAATTTTCTTTATAAGATCCTTTTTTATTTTTTTGTCTTTCATAAAAAATATTACCTAATTTTAATGAAACATTTTTATCTATAACATCGTTGTTAGAGTTATTAATTAAATTTTCAAACATCTTAATAACTTTTTCTTCCATATTTTCTTCTTCTAGAGGAGAGTTTATTAACATTTTAGCAATTTTGAATTTAGTTTTTTGGTCTTCCAATTGTTCAAATAATTCAAAAATTTCATCAATATTTTGTTCTCTTACTTCATTATCTGTTAACATTATTTCAGTAATTTCAATAATTGCTGAATTTTTAAAGTAATTATCATTAGAGAGTAAAATTTTTTTAAAATATTCAAATGCTTCTTTTTTATTTTTATATACTGAAAAATCTCCTTTTGAAGTAAAAAAAATCCCACCATTTTTTAGCAACATTCCCGCTTCCCACATGGAATTTATATCACCTAAGTATGCCGCTTTTTTATAATATTCTAGAGCTTTTTTATAATTAATAGAATCGCTATATTCATCTCTATTAAATCCATAGTTATAAAAGTAAGCTAAATCCATAAAAATTTCTTTATATTTTTTTTTATATGATTTACTTTTTCTGCTAAGATTTTCTTCAGTAAGGTTTTTTGTTATTGATTCTAATTTAGATATACTGTCAACAACATTAGTATTATTAAAAAAATTTGCACGAATAACCATATAATACGAATTAAGAGTTACATCGGTCACTTTATTATAACTATCAATAGCTTGCTTATGATAATAATTAGCTTTCTCCTCCTCTTTTTTTATATTATCTTCACAAATCATATTTTCAGCAGATTTTCTAAATTTATAACATAATTTTGAAAAACAATTACCAATTTTTACAAAAATATCGTTTATTTTACCTATTTTAGTATTTTTTTTGTCTTTTAATTTTTTGTTGATTTTACTATAAAATTTTACAGCTGTTTCATATTCATCATTTTTCTTATAAATTTTGGCTATTTTTTCACAAACTTTATATGAAATATCTGAATTCAATATTTTTCTTTCTATATACTCATTTCTTCTTAGATTATTATTTAAATAATATTTTATTGTTTTAAATTTAGCTTTATCATTACCAATTATAGACGCAATCTCAAAATGATTAATAGCTATTTTCTGATTATTTAAGTTTTCCTGATAAACTCCACACTCATATTGAGCATCTTTATCATCCAATTCTGATAATGTAGCGTATAATCCATTAATATTTACTATTTCTTCAATATTATAAACTTTATTTGCTTCCTCGTTCATTAAACTATTAATATTATCTTTTAGTCTATTGAAATTAACTATGATATTGTTAAAATGTTTAACAAAAGGGTTTTTATCTTCTTCTATATTATTAACTTCATTATTACTTTCAATTTTTGTTTGTTTAGCAGTTATTTTATCAGTAATATTTATCGATGTTAAACAAGCTATTTGTGCTTTTTTTAATTTATCTTCCGATACATTATTATCAAGTATAATATCATTATAACATTTTATAGCTTTGTTATATTCTATTTTAGAATTTAATTGCAATTGTTGGTCTTGTTCTGGTTCCATTAATTCTAAAACAACTCCTTTAAAAAATTTTAAACCAGCAATTACTTCTTTTGGAGCTTTTTTATTTATCTCTTTTTCAATATTATTTATGTTATTATACAATATATAAAATGTATCACCTTTTTCTTCATCATATTTTTGACTAAAATCATTTAATTTTTTGATTTTTTTATACAAAGCTCTAGGTTTTAGACAATTTTCCTTAATAAAATCAAGTATATCTTCTTTTTTTAAACAAAAATTTAAATTTCTGTAAAACTTTTCAGCACCGAACAATTCTTTAGATTCGTTCAGATATTTTTCTTTATTTTTATAGAAATTAAAATAAATAATTGCTTTTAGGTACAATATATTTGCATATAAATTATAATCTTTTTCTTTTTCTGGTAAATTTTCTTGTTCTTCTTTTATTTTATCAAGATTATTCATTTGTGTTTCTAAAAATTCATAATTAATTTCAGATTTGAATAATAAAAGTATTTTTTCAATATCATTTTTTGTTGTGCTTTTATTTTGTAAGAATTCCTTTAAATTATCTTTTTTAAAGGTCATTTGGATATTAGAAAATTCTTTAATAATAGTATAATCTTTAGATAAATCATTAGTTTGAATATTGTTTTTCATTAATGATAAACATTTTATATATAAATACAACATTAATTCTAATTTTCTATAATTTTTATCTCTTTTATTAAATTCCGCTGAACATTTTGTTCTAATAAAATTAGTAACTTTATCTAAATTTCTAAATCCTCCAATTTTTGGATTATTTTCAAATTCATCGACATATATATGTTTTTTACTTTTTATATATTTACTACATATTTTACCTATTATAGGTTTATCGGAAAAAAATGACATTATAGGATGTTCTTCTTTTAATCTATTATTTACATATAATTCTTTTATTGTTTCTTTAAAGTTACCTCCCATTTCAATTTCACGCTTATCCCACTCTTCGAAGGAAAAACTTTGAGAATTATTTAAAAGATCCTCTAAATTACTTTTTAATAAATTAAAATTTATAGTCACTATTAATCCCTTTATTATTTAAATAAAATATATATTTCTATTGTAGATATAATACAATAGAAATTTGTAAAAGTCAAGGAAGAATTGGGTATACTATTTTGTTTTTTAACTTTTAAACTTATGAATAAGTAATATAAGAAAAAATTAAAAACAAAAGAAGCCATGATTAGCAATAATATTTTTTCGTCAAAACTTGACAAAAAATTTTTAATTTTTATTCTGATAGTTACTATAAAATATATCAAAATGTATATAAAAATACAAAATAAACTAAAAGATCTGAGTGATGAGAAGTGCAGAGAAATCTCTATAAAATTTATACCCAATATAAAAGATAAAAAAATATTAGGTGTTAGAATTCCTAAAATAAGAAATTTAGCAAAAGAAATAGCCAAAAGTAATGAATGGTTAGATTATATAAAAAACAATAAACACGAATATATAGAAGAAACAACTTTAGAAGGATTAATTATAGGATATTCAAAAATAGATGAAAAAGAAAAAATTAAGTATATTAAAAATTTTGTAGAAAAAATAGATAATTGGGCTACTTGTGATGTTGTTTGTTCTACATTAAAATTTAAAGATAAAAAAATTTTATGGGATTTTATTTTACCTTACAGTAAAGAAAAAAATGAATATAAAATAAGATTTTTTACAGTTATGGTTATAACACAATTTATAGAATATGAATACATTGAAACAGTTTTAAATATATTTAATAAAATAAAAACCAACGATTATTACGCACAAATGGGGATTGCCTGGGCTCTATCATTAATTTATATAAAATTTCCTAAAATTGCTATGGATTATTTTAAAAATTGTAATTTAGATAATTTTATTTATAATAAAGCTTTACAAAAAATTATTGAATCCAATAGAGTTGACGAAGAAACAAAAATTACAATAAAACGAATGAAAAGAAAATAATTAAAATTTAGATAAAATTTGTCTTTAAAATAGTAAATATTTATAGAAATAATAGTTTTTTAATAAAAAATAGGTAAGACCTCCTACATAAAACTATATTCAAATATCAATAATATTTGAATATTTTTAAATTTATTTATTTTTATAGTTGTTTATTCTTTAATTCTTCATTATTTACGTCATTCCAGATTAGAATTACTTGACAATTTATTGTCTAGTAATTCTTAATGTGGAATCCAGTAATAGATTAATTTAACACAAAAAAGAATATTAATAATTTTTCT
>CATOLK010000021.1 GCA_951801155.1 uncultured Rickettsiales bacterium
AAATATATATAATAATGAAGATTATTTATATGAAGATGATGGAACTGAATGTACCTTATTTTGGATATTAACTTCAGTAGTAATTCTTGGTATATTTCTTGCAATAAAATTTCCAATTATCGGAATCGTTCTTAATGCTATTGCTATTCCAACAACAGTAGTATTTTGTACAATTGTAGGGGTAAATTTAGCAATAAATAAAAAATATTCTAGAAAATTATTTGAAGCTATTAAAAGTAAAGATTTAGACGGATTAGAAGAAAATTTAAATATAATAAGCGAGAAAAGTATTGATGATAAAAAATATATTTTTAATAACGTAAGAGATAAAAATGGAAACACTTTGATTACATCAATCATAAAATCAAATAAATTAAGTGAAGAAAAAAAGATAGAATTAATAGGTAGAATGATTGATAATGGCGCAGATATATTTAATAATAATGTTATTATTAATAATGGTAAAAAAGAAATTGATAATCGAAATCTAATCGAAATTGCTAAAAATAATAATGCTGGATCAAGATTAATTAATTTTTTAAGTGAAAAATACAATGATAAATTAAATAATATTGAAGAAAATTATAATGAAAAATTAAAAATATATGAAGAAAAAATTAATAATTGTGAAAGAAGAATAGAAGAAATTAATGAAGAAGTTAATAAAAAAAAAGAAGAAGTAAAAAATGGATTTCATCCTTTTAAGAAAAGAAAAATTAAAAAATTAGAAGAAGAAGTTATGGAAATAGAAAGAAATAGAAATGAAATAATTAAAATAAAAAATAACTTAAGAATAGAGATTGAAAAAAATATAGAAAATAGAAGAAAAAAATTAGAAGAAATTATGATGGCAAATAATGATATGACAAGATTTAATAATGAGCAACAATATACTTATATAAATCAAAATTTTAGGTAAAATAATAATTTTATAAGTAATAAATAAAATTTTAATTTTTCGTTATTAAAATAATATTGTATACAGTAATGGCATAAAAAAGATAAACGAGAAATTATAATTAACCATACAATGTTTCTTAAAACTTGAAATTTTATTTCAACTTATTTATAGTTTACCATAATAATATTTAACCTAATTTTTCAATATGGATAAAAAAAAATTAGTTTTAGTAGATGGATATAGCTTTTTCTTTAGAGCATATTTCGCCATAAAAACAATAAAAAGAAAAACCGACGGATTTCCAGTAAATGGAATTTACGGCTTTACAAGAATGTTAATGAATTTAATAATAGATCTTAAATCAACACATATAGCTGTCATTTTTGATACTGGAGGAAAAACATTCAGACATGAAATATTTCCAAATTATAAAGCTAATCGTCCACCAGTTCCAGAGGATATGAAACCGCAATTTCCTATTATCAGAGAGGTTGTTGATGTTTTAAATATAAAAAGTATTGAAAAACAAGGTTATGAAGCAGATGATATAATTGCTACTTTATCAAAAAAAGCAGAAGCAGAAGGTTATGAAGTTTTAATAATTTCTGGCGATAAAGATTTAATGCAATTGGTTAATGATAATATATTTTTATACGATACTAAAGAATCTAAAAAAATCGGAGTTGAACAAGTAAAAGAGAAATGGGGGGGAGTTGAACCAAAACAATTGTTAGATGTTTTATCTTTAATGGGAGATACTGCGGATAATGTGCCTGGGGTACCATCTATAGGAGAAAAAACTGCAGAAGATTTAGTTAAAACTTATGGAAATATTGATAATTTAATCAAAAATGTAGATTCTATAAAACAAGAAAAAAGGAAAAAGACTATAAAAGAAAATATGGATAGTCTTCTTTTATCAAAAAAATTAATAACGTTATGTGATAATATTGATTTAAATTTGGATATAGAAGATTTGGCTTTTAAAAATTTTGACCCTTCAGTATTTTTGGATTTTTTATATAAAATGGAATTTAATAGTATTGCTAGAGATGTAGAAAAAACATTTTTCATTGAAAAACAGGAAAAAATAAATAAAAAAAGCAAGGATTATAGTTATAAAAAAATAACAGATATTGAAACTTTAAAAAATATTACAGATAGTTTAATTAAAAATAATAATAAATTAATTTTTGATATAGTTACTGAAAATATAGATAATTATATTAATATAAAAACGATTTGCTTTTTAGATGAAAATAAAAAAAACATATTTTATATTTGTATAGATAATAAAGAAGCAATTACAGATGATTTTTTTGCAGAAAAAGAAAAAAACGATTGTTTATGTTTAAAAAATACACTAAATGTAATTAGTCCTTTATTTGAAAATAATAAAATATCAAAAATTTCCTATAATATAAAGAAACAAATTAGAATTTTAAAGGCATTTAATATAAATGTTAACAATTATGAAGATATAGGAGTAATGTCTTATTTGCTTGATAACGGTAGACTTGAGAACCAACTTTTATCAACTATTATAGCACAATATTTATATAATAATGTTGAATTTAAAATAGATAATATAGAAAAAAATAATTTTTTTATACAACAATATGAAAAGGGTAAGAATTTAAAATCTCTTGAAATACATGATATTTTTGAATTTTTTTGTCAAAAAATAGAAATATTGAATATATTATATAAATTAATTTATCAAAGATTAGAAGAAAATGAAAAATTGAAAAAGTTATACGAAGATATTGAAAAACCTTTGATAATGGTATTGGCAGATATGGAATTTGAAGGTGTTAAAATCGATATAAATGAATTAAATAATTTATCAGAATATTTTGAAGAAAATTTAAAAAATATCGAAGTAAAAATCTATAAGGAAGCTGGCTTAAGCTTTAATATTAATTCACCAAAACAATTAGGTGAAATACTTTTTGAAAAATTAAATTATCCATGTGGCAAAAAATCAAAAAAATCCGGGTATTATTCAACGGATATGGAAACTTTAGAAGATTTATATGAAAAAGGTTTTGAAATTGCTGGAAATATTTTAGAATATAGACATTTTACTAAATTAAAAAATACCTATAGTGATGTTTTACCAAAATTAATAGATAAAAATAACAGGGTTCATACAACTTATTCAAATACCTATGTAATTACTGGCCGCTTAAGTTCTAGTAATCCTAATTTACAGAATATTCCAATAAGAACAGAGGATGGAGAAAAAATTAGAAAAACTTTTATAGCAAAAAGCGGTTATAGCTTTATAGGAGCAGATTATTCTCAAGTAGAATTGAGAATTTTGGCAGAATATGCAAACGTTAAAAAATTAATAGAAAATTTTAAAAATGGCTTGGATATACATACAGAAACAGCAAAAAAGGTTTTTAATACAAATGAAATCACTCCAGAAATGAGGAGAGTTGCAAAAGCAATAAATTTTAGTATAGTTTATGGAACCAGTTCTTACGGGCTTGCAAAAAGATTAGATACAAGTAATTTTGCAGCAAAAAACTACATGAATAATTATTTTGATATGTATCCAGAAGTTAAAGATTACATGGAAAAAACAAAAGAATTTGCAAAACAAAACGGATATATAAAGACAATGTTTAATAGGATATGTTATATAGATTTAAATGGAAGTAAAAATCAACAAAAACAATTTTTGGAACGGTTAGCTATAAATGCTCCTATACAGGGAACAGGGGCTGATATAATAAAAATTGCTATGATTAGATTAACGGAAAGAATCAAATATTTTGATGCAAAAATTATTTTGCAAGTTCATGACGAATTGCTAATTGAGGTAAAAAATAAAGATGTCGAAGAAGTTAGCAAAATTGTTAGAAATGTTATGGAAAATATAGTGGATTTTAAGATACCTCTGCCTGTAGAAATTAAGATTGGAAAAAATTGGGCAGAAGTGCATTAGTGTGTAACTTATCATTTTTTAATATTAAATAAAAAATGATAAGTTTTATTAATATATTATTGTATATTATTGTTTATGGTTATTTCAATATTATCAATATCAAGTTCTTCATTAATTTTTTCTATTTTTCCAACTAATAATTTTTTCTTGAATTTAGATATTCTTGCATTTACATTTTTAATAAAGTATTTAAATTTTTTCTTCTTCTCTTCTTGATTTATATTAATTATTTTTAAATATTCTAACATATTTTTTACTGTATCTTCTATATTTTTATTTTTAGTTTTTTCATTAAACATTAAAATATCTTTTCTAGCACATAACCCAATCATTCTAGCTTTTACTTCTTCTAATTTATTAGTATTTTCTCTAAATTTATTTAAAACAGAATTATAATAATTTTCAGCAATATTCAAATCTTGTTCTTTATAATGCTCAGCATAAATATCTCCTAACGCTAATAATGAGTTTATACTAATAATATCATTACCATTAGTTTGACTTAATTCTGTAAAATATTTAATTGCTAAAGTTTCATCTTTTTTTATACCAATTCCATCGCCATACATTTTTGCAAGTCTAAATTTAACTTTTTTATCATTTTTATTTTCTAAAAATTTTTTATAGGTTTTAGAAAATTTTATTATATTATCGGCTGCATTACTTTCATTTAAATCTAAATTAAATTCTTTAAATTTTAGACAATATTTTATAATAGATTTTAAATATTCTTTATTTTCTTTATTATTTTTCCATAATATTCTATAATTATTTACAATACTTTTTATTGATTCTTTTCTAATTTTCTCACTATAATCATATTTTGTTAATTCTTTAAATAATTTTATTGCCTGTTCCCTATCAGTCTTAGATATATTTTTGGCTTTGTTATATTTTAACATTTCCATTTCTTCGATGAGTTTATTTAAAGAAACAACAATTTCTTCTTTTTCTTCATTATATTCTGATTTTTCTTCAATAGAAAGTAAAAATTCATTATAATATTCTATAGCTTTATTAATATTATTTTCTTTATCTTCTATATTTTCACTTCTTCTATAAAAAATATTTCCTAAAACCTTTAAGGACTTTATTCTAATATCTTGATCTATATCGTTTTTACTTAATTCTTCAAAATATTTAATGGCCAATGTTTCATTTTTTTTGATACCTTTTCCAGCTAATAACATTAAAGCAGCATTGTATTTAGCTACCATATTTCCATCGTTATTAGCCATATTTGTATACAATTTAAAAGCTTTTTGTGGATATTTTCTTCTTATTTTATTAGCAATTTCACATTTATTATTTGGATTTTTTATTTTATTTGCTAAATTAAAAATTTCATTACCAATTTTTGATGATTCTTCTTCTCTATATAATAAATCTATATATTCAATTATGGCTTTTTGATGATTTAATTTTATCGCATTTGTAAAATATTCTCTCGCTGCTTCTTTGTTTGTAAAGCGATAATGCATACCTAGTTCGTACATAGACTCCTCATCTCCCAATTTTGCTGCTTCATTAAAATATTTTAAAAATTCTCTAGTGCTGTTTGATTTTTCATATCCACTTGAGTTTGTTGCTTCTTCTTTATAAAATAAAGCTATTTCATATAAAATTTTTTTTATATATTCTTTTTCGGTATCTTTTTTTTCTGCAAGTTGTCCACTATTAATTAATTCATCAAAAATAATTTTTCTTTGACATTCTATATAATATTTATAAGTATCAAAATCATTTGATTTTTTACAAGCAAGAATTATTGTTAAACCCATTTTATATTCAAGATCAAGATAACCATTAGCTATAATAGCTTTTCTATAATATTCTTTAGCTTCATTATAATATTCTAATTTTTTTTCACTATCATCTTCACTATTAGAAAAAGCTTTTTTAATTTTATCACCAATTTTTGTACAATAATCGCCAATTTTTGTAAAAATATTTTTTGACTTCCATACAGAATTTGTGCAATTAACAGCTTTTTTATAAAATTCTATACTTTTTTCATAATTTTCATTTTTTTCATATATTTTTGCTACAGTTTCACTATATTTTTCTGATAATCCTGATTCTAATGCATTTATTTTTTCTCTATTATCTTCTTTATTTTCTTCAACTAAATTTTCTATGACTTTTATTTTGGCCCTATCATATCCTTCTTCACTAGCATTATTAAAATGAATAGCAGCTTTATTTTTATTTTTTTCTTCCATATATAACCCGCATTCATATTGAGCTTTAGCATATAGTACTTTATCATTCTTATTTAATTTAGATAAACTTTTATAAAATCTGTCAGCATTTTCTTTTTCAATAGGTTCCAATTGGTTACTATTATTTCCTACATTCAATAATCCTTTAAACATTTTAACAAGAATATTATCATTATTATTTTCATTATTATCTTTATGGGAATTTGAATTATTAAATGTATTTTGTAAATTATTTATTACAGCTAAGTAAGCAACTTTAGATTCATTTGAGTCAATTTCAGAGTAATATCTTTCTGCTTTTTCTAAACAATCAAAATATTTTTGATTATAATTTGCATCTATATTATCAATTAATTTTTCTATAATATTCGCTCTAAAAAAATTCAATCCAGCCAAAATCTTTTTACTTTCTGGTTCTAAATTTTCTGATAATCTACTTTCTATATTACTTAAATTTTTATCAATAATATTATATAAATTTTCTTTACTAATTAAATCTTTTCTAAAATAGAGTAAATTTTCTATTTTTTCTTGTAAAGTTCTCGGATCAAAACAATTTTCACAAATAAACGATAATATTTTCCCTTCATTTAAATAAAATGAAATTTCTCTACAAGAATCTTCTTTATCAAAATTTTCTCTAGCTGTTCCAAATTCGTTTTCATTATTTTTCATATTAGACCAGGTAAGACCTTCTAAATATAAAATATTTGCGTAAATATTATAATTTTTTTCTATTTCATATTTTTCTTCATCCGATAATTCTTCATTATTTTTTAATTTTTCATTAAAATTTTTTAAAATTAATTCCTGCTCTCTTTTTATTTTATAAAAATTATTCATTTGTTCTTTTGCAAATTCTACATGGAAACCAAATGATGCACCAACTTTATATGTACTACAGTTCTTAGACTCATTTTGAATAGATAAAATTTTTTCTTCAATATCTTTTTTTGTAGTATTTGAGTTTTCTAAAAAATTCTTTAGTTTTTCTTTATTAAAAAATTGTTGAATTTTATACATAAAATTATCGTCTGTAGAACATTTGAACATGTTATTTGATTTTTCAATATTACCAGCAATTAACTGTATAATTCCAATTATATGTTTTAATACTTTTAACTTTCCATGATTTGATTCTTTCTTTTCTTCTTCATCTAATACTTCTTTAGCGGCAAATGTTATCAAAGGATATATTTTACAAATTTTTTCTCCTTCTGAGGCATATTCTAATTCACTTATTTTTGCGTTTACTTTATTAAGAATAAAATTTAATATAGGATGCTCTTTTGAAAAAATTTTATTTTTATAATTACACTTAATTTTAATAATATTAAGTTTTTTACTTATATTATCTAATATTTTACTTTTTTTAGGTAAAGGATCATAATTTTGAATTATATATTTACTTAATTCATTTAATTCAAAATCTAATTCTTCATTTGATAAATTTTGTAATTTATCAAATAAATTAAAAATTTTATTTTTTGTATTTTTTAAAATTTTAGCGTTTGTACTTTTAAACATGATCTTTATCCAAATATTTTTTTATATTATACACTATTTTTATAAAAGAGTCAAGAAAATTTTTAATTTTATTATAATAGATTACAAATTAGCAATTTCTAAGCAATAAAATACTTAGAAATTGTAGTCTAAAATAGATATAATAATTTTTAACTAAAAAAATTATCAAAAAATAAAAAGAATAATATTAAATATTAATTTAACAACTTACATTAATTGTATTTTGATTATTTTTACCAATTTCACTTGTTAAATTTTGTAAATCATTGCTAAGTTGCCGTTCATATTCTAAATCTTTAGAAACAAACTTATCACCAAAAGCACTTTTTAATAATTCTTCGTCTTTTGGTGAAAATTTCCCCTTAAAACTTCCTTTTATTGCAGAAAGCTTTTCTTTATATAAAATTTTCGTTACTTCTTCTGCAGAAGTTTTATTTATAGTTTTTTTATTATCAACACTAACAATATTACCTAAATTTTTATTTAATTTTCCTGTTCTTAAAAATGCTATTTTCTGCATATATTCAATTATACCAGGTAAAATTCCTCTTTCTCTACCTATAAGATTATTTATTTCTATCCAATCACAAGCATCGCTAGGTATTATAAATGTAACACCCTCAATTGTAATTTTTTCAACAATACTTTCTTTATCCATTGGTCCATAAATTTCTTTAATTTCTTCTTGATTGTAAACAGAATTTAAATCTTCTAATCTTATTTGTTCTTGAGAAAATGTTGCCTCTATATAATTATCTGTTTTTTCAATAAAATCTTTATATTCTTCACTGTAATCATCCGGATATTTAATAGCAATAGTTGCTTTATCATTATTACATTTTATCGCATTATTTTTATCAAATTGATTTCTTACTCTTTCAGCATAATATACACTTTCAGAAACATCTTTAAGTTGTTCTTTTGTAATATCTTCTTTTTTTATATTTTTATCAGTATTAATATTTCCATTATCAATTACAGAATCACAAATTTTATTTAATACCTCACAACTATTATCGAATTTCGCTTGATCAAATCTTTCGTTAACATTATCAACTTCTATTAAAGAAGAAATATTATTAAATAAATCATCACACAACCCTTCTTTGTTTTGTTGTATCATTGAATTATTCAAAGTTGCCTGTTGTAAATATTTCCTACCTTTATCAATATTATCTTTAAAACCCTTAAAGAAATCTTCTTTTTTTACATCTACATTTTGCTGTTTATTATTATCAACATATATATTTGCAGCTTCTTCTATAAAAAGATTATCTAAAATACCAAACAACTCATTTTCTAAGTTTTCTTTACGAATTATTTCTTTATTTTTATCATCTTCATTATTTTTGTCTATATTTCTATTTTTTATATATTTTTCTATAATTTTTCCTAAATCTTCCTTGGTATTACTATTAGTTTTAATAATGATTGGATTAATTATATTTAAAATTTCATTTTTTGCAGCTTCAATTTTATATTCTTCTTCAGTTATATCCAATTTTTCGGCATTATACACAATATCCGCCAGTTTATTACTAAATTTTTTCAAACTTGGAACTATACCTTCTTTATTTTGATTTTCATTATTTTTTGTATTTAATAAAAATGCTACAGAAAAACCAGTTTTAGATATATTATCATTATCTACACCATTAAATGTTCCAGTTAAGTAATATAAACTTGAAATATAATTCAATGTAGTCAAAAAATCATTATTTTGTTTTTGTGACAATCCACCAGACGCTTGTGTATTTAATTGATTTAAACTACCAGTATCCAATGTACCAAACATAACTTTATTATTTTTATTTTCTGAAGATGAATTAGTATCATCATTTATTTCTGTATCTCTTTCAACAAAATAATCATGATTTTGTTGATTGTCTGTAGAATTTTCACCTTGTTTTTCTACGTTATGTATATTAGTTATATTAATTATAGCATCGAAATCTTGATCTAATGTATTTTCATGCACAAATCCTTTATTGTAATCAAAACTTATTCCATCTTTTAAACTTCTCTTTGTAAAATAATGACTATCAACATAACCCGTACTATCACTACCCAAAATAAAATCTTTAAACTGCCCTAAAAATTCTTCCGCATCTATTTTTAAACCTAATTGTCTATTAAAAGTTTTTAACTCTTTTGATTTTTTTTCATTCTGATACGAATGATAAAGTTTATCAAGTTTTAAAGTAAAATTATTCTTAGAAAAAATAAAACTAGCATTATCTATTTCTTGATAACTAGAATTAATAATTTTAATCAAATCATTAAAGCTTGTTTCAGTAAGATTTAAAATATCTTCAAGTTTTTTAATTTTAATTAAATCATTAAAATTGATATTCTCAGAATCTTCACGATCAAGATTCCTATAATTATAATTAATAAATAATTGTACAATTTTAACTACTTTATCAGATATTTCATTATAATTTAATGTATCATTTTCTGTCATATTTACCTCACTATTTATTGTTAATATATTATTTAAGCTATCATTAATATTATATTGTAATACTTATATTGTAATACATTTTGTTCGTTATCATCAGTTTGTGTCATCGTATCGGAATTAACTATATCAGTTTCAAATTTATTAAATGAAACACTTTCACTTATCTGTAAATTCATATTAATATTCGGATCACTAAAATCATACGCATTTTTATCAGATATATTTAAATCACTTTTTTTTGTATTAATCGACATATCTGTATATTTTTTGTCTTTTCCAACTTGCACCCCCGTATCTATTTTTAAATTACAATTATTTTCTTCTTGCTGTATAAGTTTCAATATTTTTATTTGTTCTTCTATTTTTTCTTTTGTTATCTCATTATCTTCCAATTGTTGCTGTACAGATTTTTCTAAATCTAAAATTTGTTCACCTAAATATTCTTCAAATATATTATCACTATTATTTTCTGAATTTAAACTAAAATTGTTTTCATCCTTTTTTAACAATTTATTCTTATTATCTTTAAAAGCTCTTATTCTTTCAGAAAACACATTTGCCAAATGTACAATATTTTTATTAAAATTTTCTATTCTAATTTTTTGTTTTTCTATTTCTTCTTTTATTTCTCCCAATTCCCTTAATTTATCTAGGATTTTTTCTTTATCAATTTCTTTTGACTCTTGTATAAATTGTAAGATTTGAATTGGTATTTCAAATAACATTAATAATAAAATTTTATTTTTTCGATTTATTTCTTCATTTTCCAATTTTAAATTACGTAATTGTTCTCTAAAATCATTCAAATAAGAATTATCAACAGTATTTATTGAAAATGATTGAACATTTTCTAATTTTAAATTTGCATCATTTTCTCGTTCTTTTAATGATATATTAGAAGGTTCCGTATTTGTTATTTCTAATTTTTTAATCCCTCTTTCATTAATTGAAAAATTTTGTACATCATTATCTACAGTTAAATTACTATCAGTATTATTTCTTGAAAATATTTCATTATTAGTTCCTAATGTTAAATGTTTATTATTTTTTTCTTGTATAATATCAATATTATTACCTTCAGGCTTAACAATTTTTAAATTTTGTTCTTTCGGTTTTATATCTATAGTAGGATTTAATTTTGATAACTCAATTTTCGTTATTTCCTGAGGAATATTGGTATTTACTATGTCATTATCTAAAATAGCTAATTTTTCTTTTTCTTCCGGTTTTATATATATATTCTCTACATCTTTTTTAAAATCAAAAATTATTTGTTGTTTTGTTTCATTAATTGAAAAATTTTGTATATTTTTTTCTATATTTAAATTATTTTTTTGTTCCATATTAGTTTGAATTTCCATATCTTTTTGTTCTTTATCTTCCTTTGATACGAATTCCATGCCATCTATCTCTAAAAGTAATTCCTTTTTAAGTAATTCCTTTTTATTTTCTGTTTTTATTATCTGTTGATTTGATTCTGAACCTTCCTTTTCTACTGGTTGTGCTGATGTTGATAGTTGAACTGGTTCCGGTTTTGGCAAAATTGGCGATTGTACAGATTTTGGCGGTTGAGTTGGTGTTTGACCCGGTTCTAAGCCTTCCTTTTCTGCCGGTTGCGCTGGTTTTGGTGTTTGACCCGGTTCCAAACCTTCATTTTTTGCCGGTTGTACTGATTTTGGCGGCTGAGCTAGTTCCGGTTTTATTGGTTTTGGTGGTTGAACTAACTCTGGTTTTAATGAAATTGGACATTGCGCCGTTTTTATTGAAATTGTTAGCTGTTTTTTTGGTTTCGATGGTTGTTGTATACAATCCATTTCTAATGGTACTATTTCAGTTTCTTCATCAACTTTATTTCTAACTTCATTAATTTCTTTATCATTACTTAATTCATTTTCTTCAATTTTTTTCCCCAAGAGATAATCAAGATTTATTTTAGCTATTTTATCACCACATCTACATGCCTCTTTAAAACAATCTATAGCTTCCTTAAGACATCCTTTACTACAATATATAATAGCTAAATTATTACAAGTCTTACAATACAATTTATTATGTACTTTATCTTCAATATTATTAATCACTTGTTTATAATAATCAATTGCCTTATCTAAATTTCTTTCAACAACTATTCCATTTTCATAACTAAAAGCCAAATTATAAAAACCTACCATTTTCATATTAGCTTCTAAAAAGTTTTCTATAAAACTCTCAACAACCGTCTCATTTTTTTCTTTTTCACTACTAAAAATTAAATCATAAAAACCTTTTTTTCTTACAAATGATTGATATTCATTTATTTCTCTTACAAAATCATTTTTAGTAAAATTTTTTGTTCCAAATTTATTAGAAGTAAAAGTTATTTCACAAGAATCTTTCATCTCATTTATAAAATCATCGATAGAATAACTTTCAATTATTTTGCCATTATTGTCTAAAAAACCTATTTTATAACAATAACCATTTAACATATTAGGATTTGAAAAACGTATATAATAATCACAAACTTTATTCTTTCTATTAGTAAATGTCACCGTATGGCAAGCATTATTTATAACTGGATTTAGATTTAAAAAATCATTTTTACGCTTATTTTTATTATCTTTAAAAAATTTTAAATTGGCAATATTCATATTATTTTTAGGTATTTTTCTGATTTTTTCTTTTTCTTCAAAATTCGTTTCTATTTCTTTGATTTTTGACAGATATTCATA
>CATOLK010000022.1 GCA_951801155.1 uncultured Rickettsiales bacterium
CAGATTAGAATTACTTGACAATTTATTGTCTAGTAATTCTTAGTGTGGAATCCAGTAATAGATTAATTTAACACAAAAAAGGATATTAATAATTTTTCTATATCCTATAATATAAAAAACCTTTAAAATCTTTTTCTATATTTAATATTCTTTATATTACTGGATTCCACATTAAGATTTTCTAGTAAGACAAGCTTACAAGAAATTTTAATCTAGAATGACGTAAATAAGAGAAAATCAAAGAATAAACAAGTTTATTAAGAAATTCTAATTTGAAAGGATGTAAATAATGGAAAATTAAAGAAATAACAAATCTGATTAAAAAAGAAAGATACAAAAATAAAAATTATTAAAAAAATAAAATTATTAAACATATATAGGAAATAATAATAGTTTTATGTAGGAGATCTAATATTTGTTTTTTGTGGAAAATTTTTATGTAGGATATCTATTATTTTTGTTTTGTTTTTACGAAATTAATAATTTCCGGATAATAAACTGCTAAAAAATTATAACCTGAGACAATATATTGTTTATTATAAACAAAAACAATAAATTAAAGAGTAAATTTTTATCGTAAAAAATATTTCATTTTTAAACCATTTTGATTATTTGTAATTACCATATTTGCCGTTTCTGATATTTATCTTCAAAATATTCATTATTAATTAGTTTAAATTTAGCTAATCTTATTATTCTTTCTTTTTCTCTAAATGGTTTTTTATCGAAACTGTCGGATAATTTAATTAATTTTTTTATTTTATTTTCCAATATAGCAAAAACAAAACAAACTTTACAATTATATAAAGGATTATTAATTTGTTCTATTTTTAAATTTTCGTAGTTTAATCGTATTTCTCTTTTTGTTCCATCTTCTAGAATTACAGGAGATATTATACCTCCCGGAATACAAATATTTTTATTTTTATCAATTAAGCATAATATTTTTTGTTTTTTATTTTCTGTATCATTAATTTCACAAACAGTAATATAAGGTGATACTGCAGAATTTTTTGTATCTATTTTAAAATTTGTTACACAATCAAATAAATACTGTTTTAAATATATTGTAAGTATATCTATTTTTTCTTCATAAGATTTTCTGAAATCTTTAATTAAACTAATTAAATACTCATAATCTTTAAACAAAAACGAATAAGACAATATTCTACTTAATATAAGTTGGTTTCTTTCAGAATAATTATAAAGATTTGAGCGAAGTGAATCTAATTTGTATATTACATTATCACAAAATTTTTCATCTGCAAAATATAACAAATCATCATTTAAAATTTTTCTATAAATAGAATAACTATCTATTATTCTTTCTATTTCTACATTAGATGTTTCAAAATATTCCTCTTCAAGATCAAATAGTTCCATATCACTATTAAATTCACTCATTTTTCCATTTTAATTACTAATAACAGTATTATATTAATTTTTATATTAAAGTCAATAATTTTTGTAAAATATTTATAAGAACATATTTATATTACTATATTCTAAAATATATCTTGATTTTTATAATTAACAAACTTATTATCGATATAAATTTGTAATTATAAAAATAAGTTAATATGAAAACATATTTTATCGTATCAGGAGGTTTTGACCCTATTCATGAAGGTCATATATCAATGATTAAAGCATCTACTGAAGAATCAGATGGTGTTATAGTTCTCGCTAATTCAGATGAATGGCTTTGTCGCAAAAAAGGCAAAAATTTTCAAACAATAAAAACAAGAAAGACTATTTTAGAGAATTTAAAAGGAGTTGTCGATGTTTTAGAATTTGATGATTCCGATAATTCTGCTTCACTTGGACTTATTAAAGTAAGAGAAAAATATCCTGATGATAAATTAGTTTTCGCTAATGGTGGAGATAGAGGGAAAGACAATATTCCTGAAACGGAAACTTGTTTAAAGTATAATATTATTATGGAATTTGGTGTTGGTGGTGATAATAAAATGAATTCTTCATCCACTATACTCAGTAATTGGATTAATAAAAAATAATATTAAGTTAAAAAATGTTCAAAAAATTAAAATGGAAATTAAAAAGCTTATTTTATTATATATATAAAAGAACTATGTTTTCCGAAAACAAAACATTAGGGCTCAATAAATTAATAAAAATAAGAGAGAATTCCGTTTTAATTATAGAAATAAATTCATATCACTCGGAAACTTTATTGGGAAATTGTGAATATTTTTTTAGACTAGGATATAATGTTGATATAGCAACAACATATAAAAATATTAAAAAAGAACCATTTTGTAGGTCTAATAATAATTCGTTAAGAATTTTTGCATCTGATGAATATGATATTTCTAAATGGGCAAAAAATAATTTTTCAAATCAATATGAATTTATATTTTTTAATTCCTATACTTACTCATGTAAAATATATATTGAAAAATTATTTAAAAAACTGCCACCTTCTAAATATGGTGTATTAGGAGCAGAACATGGTGTAATTGAAAAATCTAAGTCAGATTTTCCAGAAATTTATAATAAAATTAAAGAAAATCGTTTATTTACTCTTTTTAATAATGTTAATATTCCTCGTTTAAATCCGCATTACTTCGGAGATATAAAAATTACATCTAAAAATAAAGATGATATTATTTTCACAAATATAGGAAAAATGTCTTCTTCAATGAGAAATCTTGATATTATTATTGAAACAGCAAAAGATTTTATAAACAATAATATTAAAAATTTTAAAATTATTTTTATAGGTACTGGTAAATTAAAAATTCCAAAAAATTTACTCAATTATTGTGAGATAAAAGGAATGTTAAATTTTCCAGACATGTTTAATATAATTGAAAAATCCGATTTTTTATTAAGTACAATGGATATTACAAATATTAAACATAACCGATATTTAAAAGGACAATCTAGTGGAAATATTCAATTATCATTGGGTTTCAAGAAACCACTAATAATTAATGAAGTATTTGGTAAAAATTATGAATTTTCTAATGATAATGCTATTTTTTATAGCGAAAATAATTTAAAAGATGGAATGCTAAAAGCTATAAACATTTCATTTGAAGATTATAAAAAAATGCAAAATTCTATCGATGATTTGTCAAAAAAAATTTATAATCAATCTTTAAATGATCTAAAAAATGTTATAAAAAATTGTGTAAATAAAGGATAAATAATCTATTTTGGACTTAATTTTATTTTAAAATAAAATTTTATAATGAAAAAATCGTGCTAAGAATAAGATTAAAGTTATTTATCAGTTTTTTATTTTTTTATTTTTGTTTGTTTATTTTATAAAAACAACAAATTAATGAATTAATTTTTTATTATTAAAATATTAGAAATGTATAATTATGATAAAATTGCAAAAGCTAAGCAATTTACTAAAAATTTAAAATTTTTCTTGCTTTTTTATTATAAAATTTTAAACTAAATCGAACGTTTTAATCATTAAAAGGTAATATGAAATTTAGAATCGAAAAGAACACATTTACAAAATTATTATCAAGTGTTTGTAATGTTGCAAGTAAAAAAAATCCGAATAATCCAACTATATTACAAAATATAAAGATAGAAACAAAAGACAATTTTTTATATCTAACTGGAACAGATTCTGACACTTATATAAAAGATATGTGTAAAGTAGTTATTGAAGAAGAAGGAAAAACAACAGTTCCAGCATTGTTAATTTACGATATAGTAAAAAAAATGGAAAAAGATACAGAAATAGAATGTGAATATTCCAAAGAAGAAAATTTTCTATTTGTTAAAGGTGGAAAAAGTAAATTTAAATTGATGTGTTTGGATGCTGATGGTTACCCAAATTTTGAAGAACAGCAAATGCAAATAGAATTTAAAATTAATCCAAAAGATTTGGTTAATTTAATTGATAAAACAAGATTTTCTATTTCGGACGATGCTAGTAGATATTATTTAAACGGACTTTTTTTACAAACTAGAGATGATGAAGATGGAAGAAAATTAGTAGGCGTTTCTACAGATGGACATAAATTATCGGTTATAACTTTAAATTATTTTAATGGAAAAGATCCAGTAAATGGAATTATAATTCCTAAAAAAACTCTTCCTGAAATAAAGAAAATTTTGTTAAGTAGTACTAAAGAAGAAGTTATAATTTCTTTGTCAAAAACAAAAATAAAAATTGAAACTGAAGATACAATTATAATTTCTAAATTAATAGATGCTGATTTTCCAGATTATAAAAAAGTTATTCCACAAGAAAATAATAAAATTTTAAATGTTGAAAAATCTGTTTTGTCTTCTACAATAGATAGGGTTGCAACTATTGTTAATGAAGGAAATAAAAGTATTAAATTTTTATTAACTAAGAACAACTTAAATTTGGAATCAAATTCTGCTGAAAATGGTACAGCTACTGAAGATTTGACAGTAAATTTCGATTATGATGATAAAATAGAAATGGGTTTTAATTCTAAATTTATGCTTGACTTTTTTACAGCAGTTGAGAGTGATAGAATAGATATTTATTTTAAAGATAGTTCTTCTGCTATTATAATAAAAGGCTGTGAAGAGCCAAATAATGTTTATATTTTAATGCCAATAAGGATTTGATATTAAATATAATAAAAATTTAGTATGGAAAAACATTATATTTCTGAAATTGTAGTAAATGGTTTCAGAAATTATTTTAATAAAAAAATAGAGTTCAAAAGTGATTTTAATATAATAGTTGGACCAAATGGAATTGGTAAAACTAATATTTTGGAGGCTTTGTCATTATTTTCTAATTCTAGGGGATTAAGAAATGCAAGTATTGATGAGCTAGTAAATATAAATAATAAAATAGAAAAAAAGAATATTATTCCAAATGAAAAACAAATTTTGTTTTCGCTTTTTATTAAATTTTTTGATTATACTAAAAATGAAATTTTAATTCTTCAGAGAGAAGATAAAAAGCTTATAAAATACAATAATGAAATACTAAAAAGTGCTAACTTATTAACTGATTTATTAAAAATAAGTTGGTTAACTCCACAAATGGATAATTTTTTTATAGAGGCCAGTTCTGAAAGGAGAAAATTTATTGATAAAACTGCAGAGATGCTTTTTATAAATCATTGTGAGAATGTAAAAAAATATGAATTTTTCCTAAAAGAAAGAATGAAAATTTTAACAACTCAAACTATAAGAGATAAATGGCTTGATATTGTTGAAAGAAAAATAGTTCAGCTAGGGACTTCTATAGCAAGCGTAAGAAATCAAGTAGTAGATTATTTGAATGAAATTTTTGAAAATCAGACAAAAAATTTTCCTATAGGAAATATAAAAATTAATGGTGATGTTGAAAAATTAATTGAAGAAAAAAAATCTGTTGAGGTTGAAAATTTTTATAGTAAAACTTTATTTGAAAATAGAGTTGAAGATGCAAGAATGAAAAGAACTAATTTTGGTATACATAGAAGTGATGTGAAAGTTATAAATAAAGAAAAAAATATTGATGCTTCTTTGTGTTCTACTGGAGAACAAAAAATGTTATTAATATCTTTAATTATAGTTAAGGCACTTTTTTCAAAAAAAATAGATAAAGGAATACCTATATTATTATTAGATGAAATATGTTCGCATATAGATAAAAATACAAGGCAAAAATTATTTGATGAATTATTAAAAATGAACATACAGATTTTTTTGACTGGAATAAATGAAAATGATTTTATTGGTTTAAATGATAATTTTATAAGATTATGAGACAGTTAGGTTTTGATTTTTTAAACGAAGATAATTATAATATTAACAATTTTATACCTTTTGGTGAAAATGAAGAAGCTTTTTATTTTCTAAATAGAAGTAAGGAAGATGAGAATATTTTGGAACATCAAATAATATTTTTAACTGGTGGAAGAAAATGTGGAAAAACACATTTGGGTCAAATATGGAAACAAAAACATAATGCAAAAAATATAAATTATGAAGAAATTTTTAAACTGGAACTTGACGATTTTATAAATTATATTGGCAACAATATAGAAAAATATGATTATTATCTGCTTGATAATTTAGATGAAAATTTTGATGAAAATAAATTATTTCATTTAATTAATAATGTGTTGAACAATAATTCAAATATATTAATAATAAGTAATTTTAATATATTGAGTAAAAAATTTAAAATTAAGGATTTGAAGTCAAGAGTTAATTCCGCTATACATTTAAAGATAAAAAAATTATCCAAGGAAATAAAGACTATGTTAATAATAAAATTATTAGCAGATAATCAAATTTCCTTGAATGGTGAGATTTTAAAATATTTAACCAAAAAGTTAAAAACTGATTATGAATATATTTATAATTTCATTGATAAGTTAGTGGATAAAATTACTGAAAATGGTGGTAAGATTAATTTGATTTCTGTTAAGGAGTTAGTGGAAAATTTTTAATTTTTTTTGTATTTTTAATAAAATCAAAATTTGATAGATTTAAATGATTTAAATTTCGCTTTTGGCTTAATTTTATTTTTAATTTTAATTAATAATAGGTTAATAAACTTCTTAAACGAAAAGTTTTCTATAAAAAATAAAAATTATAAAAAACAAGTTTTAATAGAAGGTATGTACTAAAAATTACTTCTGCTATTAAAAATGTTAAAAAGTTAAAGTATTTTGAAGTAAGATTTGGATTTTGTGGAAAATTTTTATATAGAAGGTCTATTATATTTAATACTTAATTTATTCTTATTAATAATTTAATCAAACAATAATAAAAACCCCAATAAAAGTATATGGGGTTTTAGTTTAGTAATTAAAAGTATTTAAATAATCTAAAATTAAATTTATCTATTTTGAATTATACTTTCTGCACGTTCTGTACTAAGTTCATTAATCTTTTTTTCCACTTTATTAAGTTTAAAATTTATAAATGTATTAAAACAATTCATAAATGCGTTTAACTTTACTTTTTCTTCACTTTCTTTTTTAAATACATTTAACAAATTATCTAATTTTTCTTGTTGCTCACTATTATCAAATATATTTTGTAAATTTTCATTATTTTTTTCTATTAATTTAAAAAATTCTAAAGATTGACCAACTATAATATTTATATCCTTAAATTCTGTTAAATTAATTATTTTTTCAGCTTTTTCATTGTTTATTAATGATTCTTTTAATAAATTACATATATAAATTTCAATTTCTGCACAAATAGTCTTATCTGTTAATGTTTCTACCTTTTCTTCTTCTTTTTTTTCTTTAGTTTTTATTATATTATCAAGTTTAGTTATTTGTCTTCTAGATTCAGATATAGTACCAAAAACATTAACCAATTCATTAAAATCTTTTTTATTATTTTTTATTTCATTATTACCCAAATATATTTTTTCAGAAATATTATTTAATTCCAATAAAGCTAGGACTGGATTAGTTTTTAATAATGTAAATATTTCAAGTAATTTTTTATTATCTTGAGTATCTTTTAACTTGATTGTTAAACCTTGTTTTAAACTTTCTTTGAATTCTTTACTCAAATTAGTCATTAAATTAAGCTTATCATCAAAAAATCCACCTTCATTATATTTAATAGTAAAAGTTTTATTATTATTGTTATAATTAGCTTCTCCATCAAAACCTGAATAAGTTTTTTCACCTATTTTAACATTTGGTAAAACAGCTTCAGAAAAATTTTTATTATTAATAATTATATTTGGATTATTATTTTCATATCCAGATAATATTGATCCCATAATTTCTTTATTTGATATTTTACCGTTTGTTATTAAATCGTTAATTTTGTTTTTATTTTCATTAATATTTACTATTTTTTTTATATTATCTATTTCTTTTAATTTTTTTTCGTAATAACCCCTTTTAATTTTTTCAATATTATTATTTATATTTTTAGAATTATTTTCAATAACTCTAAAATTTTCAATATATTCTTTTTTAAATTTTAATTTTTCTATTTCTGCTTTTTTTATTTCAATGTTTATATTATTATCTAAATTTTCGAGCTCGTTTTTCATATCTTCTGTAATAAATGACTTTTCAATTTCTTCTTTAATTTCGTTTAGTAATTTATTATAAACATCTTTACTTATATAACCATCTAATTGATCAAGTGATTTTTTCATAGCAATACATAAACGATTCTTACAGTTAATTTTTTTCATCTGATCTAAATTATCATTTTGTCTAGCATTTTTTATATATATAGTTCTATATTTATTATAAACTGTTTTAAATATATTAAAATCAAACTTTACTTTACTTTCAATTATTTTATTATAAATCATTTTTGCTATATAACTCATGTGAGCAGCATATACACCACAACAATTATCAGTTTGAACTCCTGCTGCTATTGAGTCATCAAGGTAATTTTCATTAAATGCAAGAACAAAATGACCGTAATTATTACCTAGTTGGTTTGTTTTGATAATAATTGGATCTTGTTTGTCTGCATATTGATAACCTAGTAATGTATGCCAAATATTAGTAAATTCAACAAAACTTAAAGCTTTATAACTATTAAGTTCATTTTTTTCAATTTTTTCATGTAGATATTGATCATACCAACTGTCATAATAATCACTTTTATCTTCTTTGATATAAAAATTAAAATCATTTTTAAAACTATCAGCCATATCTGATTGTACAGTTTCTATATAATTAAAATTATCGTTAGACTGTTGATTATTTTGTTTAATTTCTAATGGTTTTTTGATATAATTATTAAATAGCTCATTTATTTTTTTATTATTATTTGTAATAATTTCCCTTAAATTATTTACTATATCTTTTAAATCCGTATTGTCATTATTGATACCTATATTAAAAATATTTTTAAAAATAGTATTTGATAAGTCATTATCGTAATACAATAATAATTCTATAATAACACTGATATAATCATTTCTTTCTATTTTATCTATAAAATTATTTACAATTTTTTCATTTAAATTATTTTCTATTATAGTATTAACTAAACTAGTTTTTATATTTTCTTGATTCTGATTTTTTAATAATTCTTGTATTTTTTTTTCTAATTCATTTTTCGATTTATCGAAATAAACTTCTCTGTTATTTTCCATATTATTTACCTTTAATTTTTAATTTATTAATTATAATTATACAACATTTTTTAATTAAGTCAAGCTTTTTATTAACTATTAGACATTGCCAATTATTACAATATAATTATTATAATATCGTTTTAATATAATTTTTTTCTCTATTGTAGTATTTTTTGTTTTTTTATCCAAAATTTATAATTTTAAAATTTAGATTTTCCTGAATAGAGAACAAACCAAGAAAATCTGAAATATAATGATATACCAGCTATTTAAAAAAAACAAAACAATAAACAGCTTTTTATGTTATACAAATATACTATTTATAATCTTCACTACAAATACTATTTTTTTTATCAACAGTATCAAACTCAATTCCAACACAATCAAATAAAGTACTAATTATCTTCTTATGTGTAAAATCAAATTTTTGAATATTATTTTCTATTGTATTTTTATATTTATTCAATAAACCATTATTATACCACAAAAATGCTGGTACAACAGTTCTATTTTCTTCTTTATTTATATAGGCTAAATCTGTGGAATGATCAGAAGTATAAAATAGAATTGTATTTTTGTCTTTAAATCTTTTTAGAATTTCCTTCAAAACATAATCTGTATATGCTATACTATTGACATAAGCATTATCAACTTCCTCTTTTGTACAGAAATTCATATCTTTGCTCTTGCAATAATTTTGAAATTTTGCATACTTTGGTTCAAATCTTTTATTAAAATGTATATGTGAACCCATTAGATGTATTATATAAAAATTATTGCCACTATCTTTAATAACCGTATCTAAAAATTTTAATAATCCAATATTATATCTTATATCTCTGCTATTATCCTTATAAAAACATTCATAATGTCTACTAAAGAATATTTTTTATCTTCTTTTTCAATAGTTAAAATCTCTGGTACAATTTCTCTTGTATAGAAGTAACTAGATTTTGATTTTACAAAATTCATAACATTTTCTTCATTAATTATAGTTGAATATTTGTTGAAAAAATCGCTTTTTGCACTTTATCCTGTAATTAAAACTATATTTAAATTATCTTCTTTATCAAATTTAAAATATTCTTTTAATTTGTTGACATCTCTAATAAAAGGACTTTTATCTTTTTGTGAATTAAATCTCATGAGAGTTTTTCTTATTTTTAGTATGTCAATCCAATCAATTATAGGATATGATATTAAATAAACTCTGTTATGTGTGGTTCTGTAAAAAAATATTGTAATTAGTGTAATTAATAAAAAATTCTAATCTGAAATGACGTAAATAAGGTGAAATTAAAGAATAAATAATTATAAAAACTACCATTATCAAAATTTAAATTCTTATGTATTAATATTTTTCAAATTAATAAAAAAACCAAAAAAATCTAATTATTGAGTAATAATTGTTTAAATAAAAACAAAAAAATTAAAAAACTCTATTGCATTTTTGTAAACCATAAATACTATTGTATTAGTGATTAATGCAGTATTTATGAGAGAAATTTACGGTTTCAGTAGTATAAAAGAAGAAATTATCAAAAATTATAAAAATAATAACCTTCATCATTGCAACTTAATTTATGGACAAAAGGAATAGGCAAGGCAAGTTTTGCCTATAATATTTCTGCTTTTATTTTATCTCAAAAAGGAAATGAAGAAATTTTTAATAATGAAATCGAAAAAACTTATAAATTAATGGAAAGTGGAGGGCATACAGATTTTAAAATTTTAGATATAAACACATTAGATGCAAATGAAAAAGAAAATACATCAAAAAAAGGTGAAATTAATGTAAATCAAGTTAGAAAAGTAATAGATGATATAAAGTTAACACCATCAATTGCAAAAAATAAAGTATTAATAATTGATTCCATTGATATGGTAAATGTTAATGGACAGAACGCACTTTTAAAAACTTTGGAAGAACCTCCAAAAAATACCTATATATTTCTTATTTGTCACAATATGAATAAAGTTATAAGAACAATACAATCAAGGAGTAATGTTATAGGTGTTGGAAGTTTAGATATTGAAAATTGGAGTAAGGCATTTTTTTCTAATGAGGAAATGCAAAGCGTGGAGTTGGAAGATGAAGATATTGAAGATTTGTATAATTTATCTGATTATTCTGTTGGTAATGCAATTGAAATTGTAAAAAATAATGCAATAGATTTTTATGATAATATTTTAAATTTACTATTAAATAATAATATGTTAGAAATACAAAAATTTGCAGAAAAGGTTAATACAATTGAATTGTTCGATTTATTTTCGAAATTTTTTGATAAAATTTTTCAAAATTTATTTGAAAGTCGTTATCTAATAGATGAATCAAAATTTTATGAAAGAAGAAAAGAAAAAATTCAGAATATTTTAAAAAGATATGGTATTGAAAGATTATTGGAAAAATATGAAAAAGGAAAAAAACTCTTAAATGATATTGATGTTTATAATTTGGATAAAAAACATTGCATTACTGTTTTGTTCAACGATTTAAATAAATAATTGGCACTGTCCACTTGTATGTAAAATTATTAAATAATTAAAAATATCCTTTTTATTTTAATATTTTTATTATTTGTGTTTATTTTATTGATTTTTCTTTATTTATGTTGTTCTAAATTAGATTTTATAAGTAAACAAGTTTAATTATAGAAATAAATAATTTTAAAATATGAATAATGCTATTTGAAGTGTAAATGGTCAGTGTTAAACAATTGAAAATACTTGATTTTTTAAAAAATTTTGATATAATAAACATTATTATTAATAAATAAGGAATAAAAATGTCTGAACAACAAAATTTAAATTCTTTAATGCAGGCCAATAATGCAATGGTAGAAAAAGAATCTTATGTTACAGTTGAAGAGGGAATGTTTTATGATTTTTTTAATAAAACATCATTATGGTTAGAACCAAAAGGACACCTAAAAGATAAATTAATATATAGAACACAGGAAGGTGAAAATAGAAGAATAATTTCTATGGCAGCATTAAATTGTAAACAATTTTTTAATAATTATAGTGATGGTGAATTAGGAAAAATAAAATGTAGAGAATTATTTGAAATTTTAAAAGATAATAATGTAAAAGTCAGAATCCATCATCATCCTGAAGAATTTTTACCTTTTCCAATAACTGAAGCTGATGAATTAACTAATGAAGAATTAAAAATAGTAGCAGAACAAACAAAAATTAAAAAACAAATTAGAGTATTGGTTTAATTATAAATGTTTACTATTTTAATGATAAAAATTACTTTTTAATTTATTTTTTACGACTGAAATTATATTGTTATTTTGTATTAAAATTTTTTTTACAAGTTTGTTTTGCTAAAAAATCTAATTATGAATTACATGAATAACAAAAAAATAAAAAAAGGTTTCTTATATAAAAAATTTTCTACAAAAAATATATATTATAAAAAAGATGAGAATTTTTAATATTTTTAATGGGAAATATATTTAGAGATGTTTTGGTTATTAAAAATGTTGCTCTTTGAAGTATTTTGAAGTAAGATTTAAAATTTAGCGTAAAATTATATTCTTTTTAGTCTTTAATTGTTTTAATATTAAACTTCCTGCATAAAACTATATTTAAATTTATTTATTTTTATGATTATTTATTCTTTAATTTTCTGTTATTTGCGTCATTCCAGAGTACAATTTATTAGCGATTTATTGCTTAGAAATTATTGATCTGGAATCCAGAAATAAATTACTTTAATA
>CATOLK010000023.1 GCA_951801155.1 uncultured Rickettsiales bacterium
AATTTTTATTTTTATGTCTTTCTTTTTTCATTAGATTTGTTATTTCTTTGATTTTCCTTTATTTATGCCATTCCACATTAAGATTTTCTAGTAAGATAAGCTTATAAGAAAATCTAATCTGGAATGACGTAAATAACAGAAAATTAAAGAATAAAAAATCATAAAAATAAATAAATTTAAAAATACTCAAATATTATTGATATCTATATAGTTTTATACAGAAGGTCTAGCCAATTGTTATTGAATTTCTCTTATAAATTATAAAAGAGGTTATTCTATTTTAAAAATATTTAAATATTTAAATATTTTTAAAAAATGAGAAATTAAAAAATAAATACAAATAAGTTAGATTAAAAAGTATAAAAAACTGAGCAATACCTTTATTTTATTAAATACTTGACATTATAATCATTTATTTATTTACTTTTATAAAATGTATAAAAAAATAAAAGTTATAAACATATGATAAACAATAAAACCATATCTTTGGGAATTTTAAGCTGGAAATCACCAAAAACACTTGAAAAGACGTTAACAAGTTATGAAAAACAAAATTTATTTTCCCTTTTTGATGAAAACATAATTTATTTTAATCAAATCAGTGAGAATGACAAAAAAATAGCAAAGAAATTTAATTTACAGTATTATGGAAATAAAGAAAATCTTGGTTTTTTAGGTGGTATGGAAAATTTAGCAAAAAGTATGAAATGCGAATATTTACTGATGTTACAAAATGATTGTCCTATTGTAGAAGACTTTAAAGAAGCAGAAAAACAAATTACAGAAGCTATTCAAATATTAGAAGATAATAAAATTAATATAATGAGATTAAGACATAGATTTAAGGTCGGTGAAGGATTTAATGATGTAGAAAATTATTTAAAATATTATCCAGCTGTAAAAATAGACAAAAATTTTATAGAAGAAGAATATTCAATTTTACAAAAAAATTTTAAAAATAATTTTAAGAAAAATATTTTAAGAATTTTAAGACCTTTTAAGAAAAAGCAAGTAATAGGCAGAAGTATTTATATAGAAGAATCACCAGATTTATTATTTCCAAAATACATAAAAAAATATAAAGATATTTTTATAGTTGATTCGGCAGTAATCAACTTTACTGAGCAATCATTTTTGGTTAAAAAAGATTTCTTAATGTATCTGATTAATTATATAAAAAAACATCCTAAAAAAAGAACTTTAAATGGTTTTCAGGTCCCGGAGATAATATTAAATTGTTTCTGGTGGAGACATCAACATTTCAAAATAGGAGTAGGAAAAGGATTATTTACACATAATAGATTTGATGGTAGTTTTAGAAAAAACCATATTGCCTACGACGAATCTTCTGTATAAATTTATGATATAATTAATATAATAATTTAATTCAATAAAAATTTAGCTCCATTATCAATATCAATTTTTGTATCTTCAATTTTATCATAATAGGAAAATTTTACTCCATTTCTTACATCATTATATAAAAATATATGAGAAATTGGCAATTTTCCAGAATATATTCCCCAAGTTGGATCTATCGGTATCCATTGACTATTGTAATTAACCATAACCCAAGCATGATTTTCAAACTTTTTTTTATCAAAACTATAACTTATTCCACTAATAGTTTTTGCTGCAATCCCAACACTTCGTAGTAAATCTTGATATAAAATAGCATAATGTTCACAAACACCAATTTTTTCATTTAATATTTCCATTGAAGTCATTTTTTTACCAACATAATTAATATTATAATTTATATTATCATGAACCCATTTAGCTATTTTAATATGGGATGGTAAATTTGTTTTATCTTGTATTAATATCTGATTTACTAAACTACTAAAAGTACTTATATATTCTTGATTAATATCAGTTGTTTCTTTATTGGTAAAATCATTCATCCAATAAAAATTATTATAGTTATTTTGAATAATTGCTTTTATTGTAATAATAACTTTTTTTGAATAAAAATTTTTAAAATCTACATTAATATATTTATCTTTGTCGAGAATTAAATCAGCTTCAGTAAAATTTATGTTATTTTGTTCCTGATTTGTTAATACTTGATATTTAATTACTTTATTATTTCCACCAGCAAAATTAAGCGGAATTTCTGCTTTAATGTTTTTTAAATCTCTATTGCCAGAAAATGTAAATTGACTAAATACTTCCCATTTTGCTTCTTTTTGTGTCATTTCAAAAACATCATAAAATCCTTTTTTATCAACAATGCCGGACCAATTATAAGTATAATCATAAATATTTTTTTTAAATTTTTCATTCAAAGAATAGATATCTAAATCTTTTATTGTTTTTACTAACAAAGTAGCATTGGCACCAGCTGCAAAATTTGGAATATCAACACTTTCTCTTCTAATATAAGGTATATTCTTAATTTCATCATTGATTTCATTATATTTTATCTTTAATTTTATAGACTGTTGATCAAATAACTTATCAAAATTTATTCTTAATTGATTATCTCCAAAAGTATAATCAACTTTTTTTCCATCCAAACTTGATACTTCAATTATATTGATTTTTTGTTTTTTATCAAAATTAAAACCCCAAGAATAATGATAATAATTTTTTTCTAAATTTTCAGCCTCCAAATCAAAAGTAATATCCACCTCCTGCCCATAATATGTAAAAATATTTTCCTGCGACCAATTTTTTATTCTTAAATCTGCAAAAACAGAACTTAAAAAAGCAAAATATATAAATATAAAAGTAATTTTTTTAATTTTCATTTTTATCTCCTAAATTTTTTTAATCTAAACTTTATTTTCTAAAAGTTTTTCAATTTTTTCATTTATCAAATTTTTATTTTTCTTATCAAATATAATTAAATCATCAACATACTCTCCCAATAATTTTGCTGCTATTCTATATTTATTCACCGTAGTATCACCTAAAATTTTTATATGACTATTTATTTTTCTTAAATCTTTAAAAACTATTCTTTTATTAAAATTTTGTTTTAAATCAAATATTATTAAATCGCAATTTTCTATTATTTTTTTTAATTGTGTAATATTGCTAAATTCTTCTACTTCGTATTTCTGTGTATCTATTAATTGTATTGCTTCTTTTAATAGAGTAGATATAGCTATTTTAGCCTTCATTTAAAAAATTATGTATTATAATGATATATTATATTAAAAAAAATTAAAAAAGCAATAGAATTGTTAATTAAAAAAAGCCTAAACAAAATAAAATAATTAAATAAACAACTTCTTTTATATTTATTGCTATTAAAATTCTTTTACAAATTATAAAAAAATTATTTTATTTTTAGATACTTAAATATTAAAATAAATTTATTCCAAATAAATTCAAATCTACGAACTATTCAAGTTTTATGAAATATTACAGAAAAATATATAAAAATACAGTTTTTTCTAAATGATAAAAACCAATAAAAATATAATTTTCCACTTGTTTTTTAATTTTTAAAAATTACTATAATTAATATATAAATTTTATAATTAGAAGATGCCATATTTAAATATACTTTTAACAATTTTAAGTTGCAGTGTTGTAATAAAATTAGTTATTCCTTTAATAGTACTTGCAGTTTTTACATATTTATATTTTATAAAAGGCGGCGGTGGAATGGATTTTGGCGCAACCATGAGTCAAGTATCAGCTTTTTTTGCAAATATTGGTGAATATGTGAAGGGTTTTTTTAACTAAAAATATATGGAAAAAGAAAAACAATTAATTTTATCTATAGATAAATACAAGAATATTTTACAAAATAAAAAAATAGTTGTAGCTGTATCTGGTGGAATTGATTCTTTATCGCTGTTATTAATTACTAATGAATGGGCAAAAAGCAATAATTCAACAGTAATAGGTTTAACGATAAATCATAAATTACGGGAAGAAGCAGGGGCAGAGGCTTTATATATAAATAATTTATGTAAAAAATTAGGAATTGAACATTATATATTAACTTGGGAAGGGGAAAAGCCAACAACAAATATTGAAGCAATAGCAAGAGAAAATAGATATAGATTAATCAAAGAGTTTTGCGACAAAAATAACATAGAATATGTTTTAATTGCTCATCATCTACAAGATCAAGCGGAAACATTTTTTATTAGATTATTTAGAGGCAGTGGAATAGATGGGCTTTCTTCAATGGAAGATATAACTAATTTATTTGGTATAAATATAGTAAGGCCATTTTTAAATGTAAAAAAAGAAGATTTGAAAGAATATTTAGAGACTAAAAATATAAAATGGGTAGAAGATTCAAGTAATTTTGATGAAAAATACTTGAGAAATAAAATTAGAAATTTTTTAAATAGTTTTGAAAACAAAGAAGAAATTCTTAAAAGAATAAATTTGGCCGTAGAAAAAATAAATGTTACAAAAAAAATAATTAATGATGAAATAGTTAAAATTGAAAATAAAACTATTGTTTTTAGTTCATTTGGAAGTTGCTCAATAAATAAAAATCTATTATTAAAGCAAAATGAAGAAATTATATTGAAAATATTAGCCAATATTGCCATGAAAATTAGTGGAAATATTTATAAACCAAGGTTAGAAAAATTAAAAAGATTGTTAAAAAATATAAGAGAAAATGATGATTTAAGATATACTTTTTATGGTTGTATCTTTGAAAAATTTAATGAAAAATTAATAATGGTTTATAGAGAATATAATTCTATTGATAAAGATGAAAAATTAGTGTATAATAAAGAAATTATATGGGATAACAGATTTAGAATAGTTTTAAAAAAAAATGAAGAAAATTTGGCTATAACCCATATAAAAGAAGGTGAATTTAACGAAATTTTGGAAAAAATTAGAAAAGAAAATTTTAAAAAGTACAAAGAAATGAAAGAAATAAGAGGAATAGAAAAAAAAATTTTTTATACTTTGCCGGTAGTAAAAAGAAATAGTGAATATTTACTTGAATATGGTGATATTGAAATAAATAATTTTATTAATCAATAATTTTTGATATGAAAATAATTAATTTAAAAGAAGTCGATTCAACAATGAATGTTGTGAAAAATTATGATTTTAATACTCTTGTAGTTGCTGAAAAACAAACTTTAGGTAGAGGAAAAGATGAAAGAGTTTGGGTTTCTGAAAAATCGAATAATATTTATATGTCAATACTAATTAATGCAAATAATGAAAAAATTAATTATTTTAACTATTCTTTTTTGAGTGCTATTAGTATTCTAAAAACTATTGAAGTTTTAACTAATGGAAATGTTAATCTAAAAGTAAAATGGCCAAATGATGTTCTTATAAATAATAAAAAATTTTGTGGAATATTATTGGAAAAAGATGGAAATAAATTGATTATAGGAATAGGAATTAATGTTGATAATTATCCTGAAAATGTTTTATTTAATGCAAGTAGTTTAAAAAAAGAAGGAATTAATTTAGAAAAAACTGATATAATAAATAAATTTGTGGAAATTTTTGAAAAATTTTCAAATAAACTACAAAATACAAATAATTTTGAAGAAATAAGGCAAATCTGGTTAAATTATGCTTATAATTTAGAAAAAAATATAAAAATTAGTGGAAAAAATGAGATAGAAGGTATATTTAAAGATTTGGATAATGAAGGAAGTTTAATTGTAGAAGATGAAAATGGAAAAATTCATAAAATATTTTCTGGTGATATTTTTTGATTAAACTCAAATTTTATTTAAAAATTTTTTCATATTATAACTATAAAACTATGGTATAAGATTTTTTAGACTAAAAATAGATTAAAAAAGACAAAAGTTTTTAAAAAGAATATTAAAAATAAAAATATATCTAAAGGTAAAATTAAAGTTAGTAAAATTAATATTTATAAACTTTTTAAGTCATAAAACTTACTTATTATGTAAAATAATTGTTGACTTTTATATATTTATAATGTAATTAATTAGACTAATGTAAAAATTATCAACAATTAAAGGAAATATTATGGCAGAAAGACAAGTTTTTCACATAGAACAAACTCTTATATTAGAAAATAATAGCTTACAATTCAACCAAAGTATACAAGTACCAAAACAAGAACAGCAATTTGAGCAACAGCAACAAAATATGCAACAATTTATGTTTAATCAATTTAATTTGGCACAACAGTATATGTTTCAAGCACCTATGCCACAACAACAAATACAACAACAACCAGTACAACAGTTAATGCAGCAAGAACCTGAACAACAAGGATTTAACCAACAAGGATTTGAGCAGCAAGAACCTGAACAACAAGGATTCGAACAGGGAATAGCGGAACCATGGTTATTTGATCAACAACCAATGCAACAACAATTAGAACAAGAAAATGATGAATTACAATTAAGAGAATGGAATTTTAATCAAATGATGCAAGATCCTCTATTTGAAAATGATAATTATCTTCAAATTAATGATAATGATGATTTTGATCATAATTTTTTTAATTTTTAACTAAGTTTGAATATTGTTTTTATCAAAAAATCTTTTATTTTTAGATTTTAATATAAAAGTAAGGAAATAAACTTATTCTATTGTAATTTCAATAAAAACAAGTTTAAAGTGATAAAAAAATTTATTTATAATTATTAATTTATCATTTGATTAGATTATTTATTAAAGCAAAAAAAATCTTAAGGGGTTTAAAACCCCTTAGTATGAGTAAAAAATGGTAATTAGTACTTTGAATATTAAAATTTTTCAACCTAATAAGTATATTTTATATTTTTTTAATTACTTTAATATTATTAAACATCCTGTATAAAAAACTTTCTACAAAAAACAAATATCATAAAAAAAACAAGAATTTTTAATAGGAAGCGTATTAAGATACGTTTCTGCTATTAAAAATATAAAAAGTTTAAAGTATTTTTAAGTAAGATTTGGAATTTTGTGTAAAATTATATTTTAATTATCTTTAATGTTATTAATAAACATGTTATTTTTTATATAAATAATCTAATATATAAATAAATTATCATATTAATTTTCATTACCTTGCAACTAATTGAAAAACTACTTTATTTTTTAATTGTAACTGGTTTAGTGGCATTAATGCTATTAAGGGGTTATAAATAATAAAATCAATAAGAGTTTTTTTATTTTTTGTCCTAATATTTATTTATACTAAAAAAATTTATAATAAATACACTGATTGTTTTAATAATATTTAAAGGCACCGCCCACTTACACATCAAATAAGTATTATTCATATTTTTTTATTATTATTTATTCTTTAATTTCCCCTTATTTGTGTCATTCCAGATTATAATTTCTTGATAAACTTGTTTATTCTTTAATTTTCAATTATTTATGTCATTCCAAATTAGAATTTCTTAATAAACTTGTTTATTTAGAAATTCTTAATGTGGAATCCAGAAATTAAAAAATATCAAATATGGAAAAATATTTTAAAGATTTTTTATATTATAGGATGTAGAAAAATTATTAATATATTTTTTTGTGTTAAAGTAATTTATTTCTGGATTCCAGATCAACAATTTCTAAGCAATAAATCGCTAAGAAATTGTACTCTGGAATGACAGGAGAGTTTTTATTATTATTTATTCTTTAATTTTCAATTATTTATGTCATTTAAAATTAGATTTCCTAGTAAGACAAACTTACAAAAAAATCTAATTTTAAATGACATAAATAATAGAAGATCAACAAAATAAACATAAATAATAAAAATATTAAATAAAAAAAATATAATATTAGATAATTTTAATCTTATCAATAAGTTAAATTTTTTAAAAAACATATAATATATATAAATATAAAAATTTTTCCAAAAAATGCCGAACTAGTATAATAATTATTATTGCATTTGCAAAAATAATTATTTATATTATTCTCATAAAAATTTTACGGAGAAATCATGGACGAAAAAATAAAAGAAAATATAAAATCTTCTATAACAAGAATTTATGGTGGATATATACCAAATAATATTTTGGATAAAATAGTTTCTGAATTAGAAAAAAATAAAAAATTTATCGAAAATAAAAAAACGGCAATTAGTAATAAAAATCTAGATAAATATGATGAAAAAGCTTGGTTATATGAATTAAGTAAGGGTAATTTTGGAGAATATTTAAGTGAGGAAACTTTAAAAGAATTTTTGCTTGAATTACCAGAAGAAAAAATAAAAAATATAAAAACTGAAGGAATTTCTAAAGAAATTTTTAAGAGAATTATAGAAGATGATAATATAGATTTTGATAAAAAACAAAAAATTTTTACATCAGTAAAATATACAGCTATATTTAATGATTTTATAAATGATAAAAAAACTATTGAAAAAATTATACTAGAAATTATTCCCTATAATAAACTTAAAGATACAAAAACAAACAAAATTTCACATTTTTTAGAATATATCGTAGAAAATATAAAAAATAATCCAAACGAAGAAGAAAAACAAAAAGGTATTGAAAGATTAAAAAAATTAGATTTTAATGGTTTAGATAAGTTATCAAACATTGATTATACGGGATTTGATGAATTTAAAAATATAGATAATGTAAAATTTATATTAAAAATTCTTCCTCCAGAAAAAATTAAAAAAATTAATGCTGGAGAAATTGACATTAATATTTTAAAAGAACTTTGGAATGAAGCAAATGGAAAAAAAGGGAATCAAGAATTAAAAAAAATACTGAATTTAATGAATTATAAAGATTTTTTTAATAATATTTCTGAGTTAGAAGATGCTAAATTTATGCTGGAAAATGTAGTAACAGATGATATACTAAAATATAGTAATATAATAAATTTAATTAGTGATCATGATATGTATACAAGAAAACATATAATTAATGACAAAATTAAAACATTAATAAATGATGATTTTTTTATAAATAAAATAGGTTTATTCGATTATAATACATTGTATATTAAAGATATTTTAAATAAATTAAAAGAATATGAAGAAGAAGTATTAATAAAATTTTTATTACATTTAAGTAAAGAAAATCTTCAAAAATTTTTACCAAATATAGAAGATGAAAAAATTATCAAAGAAGTAATATTAAACACAAATGAAATAATTCCATTTGATGCTATTGAGCCTAAATTATTTAGAAAATTATTATTGGAATCTGATGATAATATTTTAAATAAAATAAAATCTTTTGATTATTCTGTTGATTGTGATATTAAAAAAATACTTTTTAATAATAAAAAATTTCCAAAACGGAATAAAAAACTTCTATCAATTATAGGAGAAGAAAAAATTAAAACTTTTTCTAATAAAAATATTAATGCATTATTAACAAGTAGGGATTTTAAAGATTTAATAGATGATAATTTAAAGCAAAATTTGAAAAAAAATCTAGCTCTAAGAAGTTTTGAAAGTAATTTTGAAGATTTTTATATAGTAACTAAATCTATATCTTCTGAAGAATTTTTAGAAATATTTTTAGAATATACAAAAAATAAAACTGAAGAAGAAATTAATAAAATTGATTTATCAGATTATAAATATAATGACGAAATAAATAGGAAAATTATACAAGAGATTTTAATGCAAAGTCCTGAAAAATTACCTAAATTTAATATTGAATTACTTTCAAGTGAAGATTTATATTCTCTTATAGAAACAGAAAAAATAAAATCAGAAAATATTTCAATAGCGCAAGAAAGTAAATTATCTTTTTTAGATAGTAATGATAAGTTTAATACTATACAAGAAATAATACAAAATAATAATTTATTTTTAGAAAATGGAGAATTTAATCTTGAAACACTTGAAAAATTAAGTAAATTCATGACAGAATCAGAAATATCTTCATTTACTGAATTTTATTGTGAAAATAAAAGAATTGAATTCAATGAAGAAAAATTGAGAGAATCATTAAAAGATTTCGATATAGAAAGTGATTTGGTGAGATTAATTTATAATAATTATTCTAAAAGAAATAAATCTTTAGAAAAAGAGGGAAATAAAAACGGATATTTACTTAATAGGCAAGAAAATTTATATTCTTTATTAAAAGTATTAAGAAATAAATATAAAAAAAGATTGTTTAAATTAGAACAAACTGGAAATTTAGAAGAAATAGAAAGTATAAAGGGAGAATTAAAAGAAAATATAGAACAATTGACAATACGCATAAAACAGTTAGAAAAATATAAAGATAAAAATGGAATGGCTTCACTTTGTGAAAAGAAAGAAGAAAAAGAAATATTAAATTTTGTGACAAAGCAATATTGCAACGAAGTTTTAAGAAGAACACTTATAGATTATCATAGAAGAATAAAACCATTTATAGACAAATATTTTGAAGGTAAATCAGAAGAAATGACAAAAGAAATTGGAAATTCATTAGGAATTTTATTTAATTATAAATCTTCAAATTATGATAAATTAGAGGCGCAAAAACAACTTAAAAAATACTTAGATATGATTGGATATAAATATAAAGAAACAATTGGGGAAGAATTTATCTCTGGTGAATATATAATGTTATCCTCTATATGTTCTGCTAATAATTTAAATGATTTAAATTCAGCTTTATATTCATATGTAAATGATAGAATTACTAATGATCAATTAAGTCAACAAACTATTAAAGATGCTAACTCTGGAATAAGTGATCCAGTATTTTATAGAGGATTTAATACTAAAGATAACGAAGGGAAAGAAAATATTATAAATAATTTTATGATAAATCCAATAGCAAGATCAGGAAGAGTAAATTACACTAATTGGGATATGACAAGTAATAAAAGTAATATAAATAGTCATTGCAGTTCAGAAGATGGTGAATCAGCCGTTGGATCTTACACATCATTTTCTACTGATGCTAAGGTATCTATGGGTATTACACCACCTCCGGGGTTTGCTGGAAGTGTATATTATGGTACTTCCTTTTCTTGTGTTTATTGTATTCCGGAAAGCTTACGTAAACAATTTTTTAATACCCTAGATCCATTATCAGAAGTTAATGGTTATAACGTACCAATTGAATATAGAATTTTTACTATTGTCTTTAACAATAATAATTCGATGCGACCAAATAATGAAATAAAAGATGTCAGGTTCTGTGAAAAAATGGATTTTGTAACTTTTAGATTAAAAAAAGATTATGAGGTTAATGGTGTAGTTTATAGACAAAATCAATTAATAACACAAGATCAATTAAAAAATATTATAATATCTATGGGAAGAAAAAATTTACCAGAATTTTTACATAATTGTTTAAGTATTGAAAGATCATTTGATAAATTTAAGTTATTGGGAGAAGATGAAGAGAGAATATATAAAAATGAACAAAATATGTTAAAAACCCTAGAAATAGAACAAAGATTAAATAATATAAGAAATTCTTTAATAAAAGAAGATAAGGATTTAGATAAAAATGATTTAGAAACGGAAGTAGAATATAAAGATTTAGATGAGATAGCACAAAACTTATCTAGCAACTTGGATAGACTAAATAGTAAAGAAAAATCAGAAAATTTAACTGTTGAAGAAATTAATTCAATCGAAGATCCAATGGAGGCTTACAATAAAATAATAGTTCCAGCTTTAGAAGGAATTAATAATATAAATATAAATATTAATTCAATTACTGCTATATTTAAAACTGATGCTTCTATTTACAAAAATACTTTAAGAAACGATTTAAAAAATTTTATGAATAATTTACCAGAAGAAAATCGAGAAAAGCTTAAAAATAATTTATCAAAAGAAGGTATTAAAGAAAAATTAAATGAAGTAAGTGAAAAATCTGGCATAAAATTAGGAGATGTATTATTAAAAGACCTAAATAAAGAAAAAGTTATGGTTAGAAGAACATAAATAAAGGATAAGTTATAATTAAAAGATAAGTTTTAATATATGATATTAATCCATTGATTAATATCATATTAAGTTTTTTATATTTTCTATATTTAATTACTTTTTACCAAAAAAACTCTACTAGTTTTTTTGTTATTTTTTCTGCATATTCTTGCACATAATAGGTTTGAATATAAGTAAACCTAGGAATCAAATATAATTCTTTATCTTTTGTTCCAGTTGCCTTTTTAAAAGCATCTTTTAACATATATATAGAATTTGCCTCTTCTCCAGCTATTAATAGCAAAGATTTATCTATGTAGTTTTTATAGCTGGCAGCTTTTATATTAACTTTTCAATCTTCATTTGTTGTTATAGTTTCTTCACAAACTAAACCAAATTGATTTTTTTGTTTTTTATTTTATTGTTACCTTCTTTCCAAAAAATAATGTTATTACTAAAGATAATATAGTTAAAATTGTTTTTATTTTTATATCCATATGAAGCTCCTAATTAATAAAAATTGTCAATATAATTTGAAAATTTAAAAATAAAATATATATATAATATTTATAATTTTTTATTTCCTCATTTTTATTATATTCACTATTTTCTTGATTTTTTACAGCTTACGATATCTATATAAAAACTATAAAAAAGGTTTTTTGTTATCTGCATATATTCACTATTTAAATAATAAATTTTTAATAAAAAATTATACAAAAAAAATTAAATTAATAGATCTCCTGCATAAAACTATTCTTATTTTCTATATATATTTAATAATTTTATTTTTTA
>CATOLK010000024.1 GCA_951801155.1 uncultured Rickettsiales bacterium
AAACTATTATCCATTTAAAAGAGATTATAATAATAAACCAATAAAAAGAAACTTTGATAATTCCTATGCTAAACATTGGAACTTTGAAGATCATTTTATAGGAGGAGATAATATAAATAAAAAGATATTAAATAATAAAATCAAAGTTAATAAATTAAATAATTTAAAAAAGAATAATAGATTTATTAATAACAATAATAAAATAGTATTGGGAGAATTAATACAAATAGATCATATGGTTATTAATAATATTAATAATATATCCATAAGACAATTTACTGCCATAGATCCAATAACCAGACTAACAGTATCTACATCCTATAATAGTGCCAATAGTAAAAATGCTAAAGAATTCTTAATTAATAATGTATTAAAAAAATTTCCATTTAGAATTAAAAGTATACAAGTTGATGAAGGAAGTGAGTTTATGAAATACTTTGAAGAAGGTTGTAAAGAAAATAATATAAAACTATATGTATTACCTCCTAGATCTCCTAAATATAATGGAAGAATAGAGAGATTTAATAGAATAGTTAGAGATGAATTATTAAGTAAAAGAGATTTATTAAATACTATAAATAATAGAGGAGATTATAATATAATATTACAAGAATTTATTAATAACTATAATAATAAAAGACCACATTCATCTATTGACTATTTAAGTCCTATGGAATATTTTTATAAATATAAAAGTAAAAATGAGGAAAGTTTTTCCCAAATGATATGAACCAGTACATTCAATAAAATTATATTGACATTTAATAAAAATTGTTATAGTATATATACTATATAAAATACATTATGATATTTATTAACAATGTTAATTGCTGTCGCGAGTTTTATTTAATGAATTTAATAGATAAATCTATACTTTATAGATTACAAGTATAGTATCTTTGATTATTAATTAAAAATTGGGACAAAAAAATGTTAAAATTAGAGAATATATCAAAATCTTTTAATGGAAAAGAGATATTTAATAATATAAATTTTGTAGAATCCTCCTTGTATAAAGAAGCATATAATTACGATAACGAGAAGTTAGGATTAATTGGTAGAAATGGATCTGGTAAATCAACACTTTTAAAAATTATTTCTGGAGAATTAGAATATGATAATGGTAATATAATAACTTCAAAGAATTATAGAATTGGCTATTTACAACAGCATTTAAAATTTACAGAAAAAAATATAGTTGAAGAAGTTTCCTTATCATTACCAGATTATAAAAAAGATAATTTTTGGGAAGTTGAAAAAGTTTTGTGTGATATAGGTTTTAGTCAAAATGATTTACAAAGATCGCCAGACGAATTTTCTGGAGGTTGGCAAATAAGGTTAAATTTAGCAAAATTATTGGTTTCTGAAGCAGATTTATTATTGTTGGATGAGCCTACAAATTATCTTGATATCATATCCATAAGATGGCTAAAATGTTTTTTAAAAAAATGGAAAAAATCATTTATTTTAATTACCCATGATAGAACTTTTTTAAATGAGGTTATAACACATACTTTAATTATACATAGAGGTACTTCAAAAAAAATTACTGGAAATGTAGACGAAATGTATGAACAAATTGCAGTTGAAGAAGAAACCTATGAAAAAACAAGGATAAATGAAGAAAAGAAAAAAGAACAAATTCAAAAATATATTGATAGATTTAGATATAAAGCAACTTTAGCTTCTCAAGTTCAATCTAAAATTAAAATGTTAGATAGACAAGATGTTAAAGATCAGTTGCAAAATATACAAAATCTTGATTTTGAATTTAATTATAAAAATATAATAACAAATAAACCATTTATAGAAGTAAAAAGTTTAACTTTTGGCTATGATAAAAATATTCAACCATTAATTAGAGATTTTTCTTTTAAAGTTGAAAAAGGTGATAAAATTTGTGTTGTAGGAAAAAATGGTAAGGGAAAATCAACGCTTTTAAAATTGTTAATCGGAGAGGTTTATCAAGATTCCGGTGATATTGATATGAACCCAAAAGTTGAAATAGGTTATTTTGGTCAAATGAATATAAATAGGTTAAATTTACAAAATACAATAGAAGATGAACTTTGGGATGTTGATCGTACTATACCAAGAAATAAAATTTTAAATGTTGCCGGAACTATGATGTTTTCTGGTGATGATTATAAAAAACATTTAAATATTTTAAGTGGTGGCGAAAAAAGTAGAGTATTATTAGGAAAAATTATATTAAAATCTTGTAATTTATTGCTTTTGGATGAACCAACAAATCATTTGGATATGGAATCTTGTATTTCTTTAATGGAAGCAGTAAACAATTTTAATGGTGCAAGTATAATAGTAACTCATAATGAAGATTTTTTAAATAATGTTGCTACAAAATTGATAGTTTTCGATGATGATAAAGTTTTTGTTTTTGATGGTGATTATAAATATTTTTTAGAGAAAATTGGTTGGAGTAATGAGGAAAAAGAGTTGGAAAAGTCAAGTAAATCGATTAAAAGTAAAAATAAACAGGAACAGAAACCAAAGATATCTAATAAAAATAGGTATAATTTAAAGAAAAAAGAAAAACTTGAAGAGGAAATATTCAATTTGGAGTTGAAAATTGAAGAAAATATTTTGGCTGGAAATTATAATGTTGCAGATTTACAGGCTAAAATTAATGAGAAAAATAAAGAGTTGGAGGAATTAGTAAATTTATTGTAACTTCTAAGCTAATCCATTAGTTATAACAATGGATTAGCTATCTAAAAATATTAAAAATATTCTATTTGTTTTTTGTGGAAAATCGTATTTTTATATTTTTTAATTATTTCAATAATATTGATAAATATGTAACTTTTATGTGTAAGATCTAATATATTATCTTTAAATTAGGAACAAAATTCACATTTTCTACAATTTTTACACAATCTGCCAACTTTTGCATTTTTAGCTAAACCACCAAGAGCTGTTTCTCTATATAATGGCAACATATCATCTCCAATTTCCTTCATGCTTTTAATTACTTGATCCAAAGATAAATAAATACTTTCTTGCTCCAAAAGTGCCAATCTACAAGATGCAACTGCTTTTATTGCGTTTATTGCATTTCTTTCAATACATGGTACCTGAACCAAACCGCCTACAGGATCACAAACAAGTCCTAAATTATGAGATAATCCAATTATAGCAGCGTTTTCGCATTGTTCTATAGTTCCACCAAATCCAGCACAAAGTCCAGCTGCCGCCATAGCTGTAGCACTTCCTATTTCTGCTTGACAACCACCCTCAGCACCAGAGATTGAAGCATTAATTTTGCATAAAATACCTACAACTCCAGCAGTTAAAATAAATTTTTTTATATTATCAAAATTAGCAATTTTTTTATTAAATGTCATAAAATAATTTAAAACTGCCGGGATTACACCAGCTGCTCCGTTAGTAGGAGCAGTTATAATTTGTCCATAACTTGCATTTTCTTCACCGACAGCCATACCCCATAGTAATAGGCTGTCAATCAATTTGAAGTTTTTATCTTTCGATTTTTTAATATTTTCTGAAATTATATTTGTTCGTCTTTTTAAATCCAAACCACCTTTTATATTTTCATTTTTTTTAAAGCTATTTTTTATACTATTTTTCATTATATTGCAGATTGTATGAATTTTTTCATCAATTTCTTTTTTTGATCTTATGGCTTCTTCATTTTCCAAAGCTATCTCCCATACCTCCTTGTCAGTTTTTTTACAAATTTCACTCAATTCCTGCCAACTTTTAAAATTATATGGGACTTCTTTTGTAATATTTTTATTTTTATATTCTTCTTTTTTACCTTCTATTTCTTCACCAATTTCTACAAAACCACCGCCAACAGAATAATATTCTTCTTTTTCAAGAACAGATTTATTTTTATCATAGGCAGTAATAATTAATCCGTTTGGATGATATGGTAATTCCTTGTCTTTATGAGTTATAATATCATTATCTTCATCAAAATCTATAGTTTTTTTAAAATTTAATTTTAATTTTTCATTTTTTCTTATTTTTTCTATAATATTATCTATTTTATTGGGTTTTATAGTTTCTGGACTATATCCAGAAAGTCCTAATATTAAAGCAATATCCGTTCCATGCCCGCTTTTTGTTAAAGCTAAAGAACCATATAAATCAACTTTTATATTTGTAACTCTTTCAAGTTTTTTTTCTATTTTTTTTACAAAAAATAACCCCGCTTTCATTGGTCCAACAGTATGTGAACTCGATGGCCCTATACCAACTTTAAATATATCAAATATACTTATCATAATTATTTAAAAAAATATTTTATAAAATCTAGAATATTTTTTTTTAAAATTCAATTATTTTTGAGTTTTTAATATTAAAAAATAATTAACAGAATAAAGAATCATAAATATTAATAATCCAAAATCTAGACTTTATATACCAACAAATAAATCAAGAAAATCTAAATTATGGAATTATGATTTTTAAAAAAATTTATTAAAAAGTAACGTAATAACTTAATTACAAATTAATTTATAAAAAATCTTAATATTATTCAAATATTAATTATTTATAATACTTTTTTAATTTATATCGCTATTATTTTCTGGTACTATATCTCCAGATTCAACAACACTATCATTTTCTTCAAAAGTATTAACTACACTAGATTCATCTTCGAAATCAGCTGATTGTTCACCTGTTGTATCAATATTTTCGTCATTATAATTATCTTCGGATTCTGTATACTCATTATTATTTTCATTATTATCAGAACTATTTTCTATATTAATGTTTTCACTATCATTAATAGGGAGTTCTTCGTTAATTTGATTATTATCTTCAATACCATTTACAATATCCGTTTCTTGAAATTCTTGATCATTATTAGTATCGTTATTTTGTTTATCATCAAAGAGGTATTCTTCATTTTCAAAAATAATCGGATTTTCTGTAATTTCTTTATTATTATCTTTTTTAGAATTATTGAAAAGTACATAACTTTTTCCCAATAAAAAACTTAAAAGCATTAATATTGTTATTAAAATTAGTTTAATAATTTTTTTCATCTCAATCTTTAAAATTAATCTTTTTAGAGATTAATACTTAATATAAAAAAATCAATAAAAAATCACTTGATTTATATATTTATTTATAATAATATATATAAAAAATATATTTTTAATTTTCAAATGTTTTCAAGTTTTGAATTTTTTATAGCCTTTAGATATTTAAAAGCAAAAAGAAGAGAAAAATTTATATCGATAACCGCCTTGTTTTCTTTTATAGGAATTATGTTAGGTGTAGCTACTCTAATAGTAGTAATGTCAGTAATGAATGGTTTTAGAGAAGAATTAATAAAAAATATAGTTGGTATAAATTCTCATATAAGTATTTTTCCTTTTAATCAGTCTAAATACGAATATCAAAATATTATTAACGATATAAAAAATCAAAACATTAAAAATATCGATACAATAAATGCTTTAATTGAAAATCAAGCAATGATTATTACCGATGAAAAAGCTATTGGAGTTATTACTAAAGCAATAACTATAGAAGATTTAAAAAATAAAACAAAAATTTATAATAGTCTATCTAATAAGGTAGATTTGAAAGATTTTAATGATAGTTCCAATATAATAATTGGAATACAAATGGCTGTAACTTTAGGTTTAAAAATTGGTGATAATATAAAAATCGTTTCACCAGAAGTGAATACGACAATAATTGGAACAATACCAAGAACAAAGACATATAAAATAATCGATACTTTCGAGAGTGGTATGTATGAATATGATTCAAACATAGTATTTATTCCATTCGAGATGGGACAAAAACAATTTAAATATGAAAATTCTGCCAATAGTATTGAAATATTCTTAAAAAATCCAAATAATTCAGCAAATTCTCTATTTGAAATTACTAAAATTCTTAATGAAAAAGATTATGATTATAATATAGTTGATTGGAAAGTAGCTAATTCAAGTTTGATTTCTGCATTAAATATTGAAAAAAATGTAATGTTTTTAATTTTAACTTTAATTATAATAGTTGCTGCTTTTAATATAATTTCAAGTTTAATAATGCTAGTTATGGACAAAAATAAACAAATTGCACTTTTAAAAACTATTGGAGCAACTAGTGGCAGTATAATGAGGGTATTTTTTATTTGTGGAACTGTTATAGGAGCAACTGGTACTATTTTGGGAACAATAATTGGATCACTTTTTGCCTATAATATAGAAAATATAAGAAATTTTATAGAAAGAATTTTTGGTTTAAATTTATTTAATCCTACAATATATTTTTTATCACAAATTCCATCAAAGGTTTTTGTTAGTGATATAGTTTCTATTACTACCATGTCAATATTACTTTCATTTTTAACTACTATATATCCTGCATTAAAAGCTAGTAAGGCAAATCCCGTGGAAATTTTAAGATATGAATAATTTAATTATTATAGTTATATGTATCTACTATTTTAATAATGAAAAAACTTACTCTTTAATTTGTTTTTATAATGAAATAAAAAAATTAAATAATAATAGATCTTTTACATAAAAATTTTCAAAAAACAAATATTACAAAAAAGATAAAAACTTTTAATATTTTTAATAATTAAAACATTTATCAATACGATTCCCATTAAAAATATTAAAAATTTAAAGTATCTAGAAACAAAATTTGAAATTTTTGAAAAACTATATTTTTAATTTTTTAATCATTTTAACGGTATGTACGGGTTCAAATATATTTGTGAAAAACTTTGAAAAAATTTTACTTCATCTTTATAATTAATTTTTGCAAACTTTTATTAAAAAAATGAAATAAATTGTAAAATTATATATAGTTATAATAATAAAAATCTTATTAATCCATTAATTATTTAAGCTCTATTAGATATTATGAAAAATATATAAAAACAAGTTAAATTTTTCCCAAATATGTTAAATAAGTACAAAAAATATAATTTTTATTTACTTTTAAAAATTTTATGTTATAATACACCTAAAATGAATATTATAAAGCTATGGCAACAGAGAATTACAATTTTAAATTAACAGAAAAAAAATGGCAAAAATATTGGGAAGATAACAAATCTTTTTATTTTAAAAAAAGTAGTGACAAAAAAAATTATTATGTTTTATCAATGTTACCATATCCTTCAGGTGAATTACATGTGGGACACTTAAGAAATTATATGATAGGTGATATAATTGCTAGATTTAAACGAATGCAAGGCTACAATGTATTACACCCTATGGGTGCAGATGCTTTTGGTTTACCAGCAGAAAATGCAGCTATTAAAAGAAAAATTCATCCAGAAGATTGGACTAAACAAAATATAGAAAAATTTATTTTTAGTATGAAAAAAATTGGGCTTTCTTTAGATTTTTCAAAATATATAGCCACTTGTTTTCCAGATTATTATGGAAAACAACAAAAAATGTTTATAGATTTTTATAAAAAAGGTTTATGTTATCAGAAAGATAGTTTTGTAAATTGGGATCCAATAGACCAAACAGTATTAGCTAATGAGCAAGTTGTTGAAGGGAGGGGTTGGAGAAGTGGTGCTTTAGTGGAAAAGAAAAAATTAAAACAATGGTTTTTTAAAACAACTAATTATGCAGAAGAATTATTGAAGGATATAGATGATAAATTACAGGATTGGCCTGAAAAAATTAAATTGATGCAGAAAAATTGGATAGGAAAAAGTGAAGGTGCTTTAGTTGATTTTGAGATTATTAATAATAAAACTGAAAATAAAGAGGCTATTGAATTGGATTGTCAAGAACCTTGGTTTAGTGCGTTAAAAAATGGAGAAAAAACTATAGAAGGTAGAAAAGATTCTTTAAAATACAAAAATATAAAAGAAGGAAGTATTATAAAATTTAAAAATAATAATAATAATAGTTTTTTAACAGAAGTTTTAAAAATTGTAAAGTATAAGAATATTAGAGAATATTTAGAAAATAATAATTTATCAAAAATTGCTCCATTTTCAAATAATATTGATGAAGTAGAAAAAATGTATAGAGATATGGTACATGATATTGATAATCAAGAATTTATGGCTATACATGTTAAAAGAATTTACAATAAAATTACAGTTTATACTACAAGGCCAGATACACTTTTTGGTGCAAGTTTTGTTGGTATTTCTGCAAATCATCCTATAGCAGAAGAATTAGCGAAAAATAATACTGATATCAAAAATTTTATTGAAGAATGTCAAAGAACTTCTGTAGATGAAGAAACTATAGAAACCATGGAAAAAAAAGGTATTAATACTGGTTTAAAAGTAAAACATCCTTTTGATTCTAATATTGAATTACCTGTTTATATAGCTAATTTTATCTTAATGGATTATGGAACTGGAGCAATTTTTGCTTGTCCTGCCCATGATGAAAGGGATTATGAATTTGCAAAAAAGTATAATTTACCGATAAAAGTTGTTGTTAGCCCTGATGGAAAAAATTTCGAAATAAATGAAGAACGAGGTGCTTATACTGAAGAAGGTATTGCTATAAACTCTGAATTTTTAAATGGTCTTTCCACGAAAGAAGCAAAGAAAAAAGCTATTGAAAAAATTGAAGAATTAGATATTGGAGAAAGGAAAATTAACTATAGATTAAGAGATTGGGGATTTTCTAGACAAAGATACTGGGGTTGTCCTATTCCTATTGTTTATTGTGAAAAATGTGGAACAGTTCATTTAAAAGAAGAAGATTTACCACTAGAATTACCAAAAGATGTTGAATTTACAGGAAAAGGTAATCCTTTAGAAAATCATCCTACTTGGAAATATACAAAATGTCCAAAATGTGGTGGACCAGCTATTCGTGAAACTGATACTATGGACACTTTTGTTGATTCTTCATGGTATTTCTTGAGATATTTAGATTTAACAGAACCAGAACCGTTTAATGCAAAATTATGCGAAGAAATGTTGCCTATAGATTGTTATATTGGTGGTGCCGAACATGCCACGATGCATTTGATTTATTGTAGATTTTTTACAAAAATTTTAAGAGATTGTGGATATTTTAATATAGATGAACCAGTTAAAAAATTATTTAATCAAGGCATGGTTTGCCATAAGGCTTATAGAGGAAAAAATAGCAAAGATTGGTGTTACCCTTGGAATCTTGTTGAAAAAGATGGAAAATTTTATAATAGTGAAACTAATGAAGAATTAGTTTATGAAGGTATTATAAAAATGAGTAAATCAAAAAGTAATGTTATCGATATTTTAAAAATAATTGATGCTTATGGTGCAGATGCCGCAAGAATGTTTGTTATGTCTGATACACCGGCTGATAAAGATTTTGAGTGGTCAGAGCAAGGAATTGAAGGTTGCTGGAGATATATTAATAAATTTTATAGATTTATTTCAAATTTTAAAGAAAAATACGATTTAAGTGATATTAACTATACAAATGATATTATAAAACTTACACATAAAACTATAAAAGCAGTTCAAAATAATTTTGAAAATTTAGAATTTAATAAGGCTATTGCAAAAATTAGAGAATTAACAAATTTTTTAGAAAAAGTTAATTTAGATAGTGAAGAAAATAAAAAATCATACTATTTTGCTATAGTAAATGTAGTAAAATTATTTAATCCTATAGCTCCACATATTTGTAGTGAATTATTGGAATTATTGGAAGTAAGTGATAACACTTGGCCTAATTATATTGAATCTTTAACTATCGACAACGAAGTTACAATAGCAATCCAAATTAATGGAAAATTAAGAGCTACTATTGATATCATTAAAGATATAGATAAAGAGGAAGTTGAAAATATTGTAAAATCAAATAATATAGTAAAAAAATATATCGATGGAAAAAGTATAAAAAAATTTATATTTGTACCAAATAAATTAGTAAATTTAGTGATTGGATAATGAAAAATTCAATAAAAGAAGAAAAATTAAATATTTTTAAATTATCAAGAGCAAAAGGACTAAGTAATTTATTGTTCCATAAATCATTAAAAATTTATGGAACAGCTACTAATATTATAAATAATATTAGTAATATTAATAAAAAGATCATTCTTCCTGAAGATGATGAAATAGAAAAAGAGCTGGAAATTTGTGAAAAAGAAGGTATAAAAATTATAGATTATACAGATAATATATATCCGAATTATTTAAAAAATATACCATCTTTTCCAATAACTTTGAGCTGCAAAGGTAATTTGGAATTATTTAAAAATGAAAGAAAATTAGCTATAGTTGGTTCAAGAGTCTGTTCTATAAATAATTTTAATTTTGTAAATAAAATTTCAAAAGAAGTATCTAACTATGGCTATATAATTGTTTCCGGTATGGCGAAAGGTGTGGATTCGGCAGCACATAGTGGTTCGTTAACAAATGGAACTATAGCAGTTTTAGGTACTGGTATTAATAAAATTTATCCAAAAGAAAATGAATATTTATATTATGAAATTTTAGATAATAATGGGCTTATTATTACAGAATTTCAATATAATACATCTCCAAAACCTGAAAATTTTCCAACTAGAAATAGAATAATAGTTGGATTGTCAAGAGGTGTTTTGGTGGCTAATGCTGGAGCTGTATCTGGTACAACCTATACAGCAAAACAAGCTTTAGAATTTAATAGAGAAATTATGGTTTTTCCTGGTAGTCCATACGATGAAAAAAGTGTTGGTTCAAATAAATTGTTAAAAGATGGTGCAACTATGGTTGTTGATACAAAAGATATTATTGAATGTTTGGAAACCTTTATGCCACAAAATAATAGCTACTATTTAAGTGATAATGAAATTCAATTTCAAAATAGTAATATTACTGATGACTTTGAAACAGTTATTAAAAAATATGATTATAATGATAATTTTCAAAAAAATGAAGAAGAAAAAATAACCTTGGAAGAATTAATATTATCAAAACTTGATTTTATACCTATAAGTATAGATGAAGTTATAGAAAACATTACTGAATATGATTTAAATACTATTAATGCTACAATAATAAAAATGCATTTAAATGGTAAAATTATGATGGAAAATGGAAAAATATTTTTATTTAAAGAATAAAATTTATTCATTTTTATATTTTTTTATCATGTATTTTTTAAATCTTTTATATTGAAATAATTTGAAACCGGCACAAATTCGGAATTTCCAAAACCATCGATTATATAAAGTTTATAAGTTTCATCTTCATTTTCTCTAACTACAATATTAAAATCTTTAAATTCTCTACAAATAAAATTAGTTTCAATCATCTTTTCAATTAATTCAAAAAAAGCAGCTTTTATTTTTAGATTAATTTCTGTTGTATAAAAGAATTATTTAATAATTTATTTTTCATAAAATCTTCAAGATTTATAGACTGTGTCCCATCATAATTTAATATATTTTCAGATACAGTTCCATAACCTAAATTTGTTCTAATAATACCATAAAATTTTGGAATAAAATCGAAATTTTTCTCTTTTGTTCTTTTCTTAATTTTTTTAAAAAATAAAAAATCCTCATAATTTTCACTAAAATATTTTAATGGTCTTAACCTTTTAAAAAAATTGGCTTTATTTTTTCTTTCTTTTAATATTTTTTCTTTTGTTATTTTTATTAATTTTGTTTTATTCGAATAATAATAAATATCTCTGTTTCCACCTTCACAAAAAAAATTTTCTTCATTTAATTTTAACATTTTTATTTTTTATTATCTATATTTTATATAATAATTATTAATTATAATTTTAATATTTTCAATATTTATATTTATTTAATTAAAAATTATATAATTTGATAAAATTTTTAAAAAATAGGCTTTTTTATAAAATATTAGAATAATAGACTATCTATGATTTTTATGTTAAAATTTATTAATGTAAATGGTAGCGAGAGGGGGATTCGAACCCTCGACACATGGATTATGATTCCATTGCTCTAACCACCTGAGCTACCTCGCCATTAGACTTATTTTATTATGTATTTTTTATTTTTCAAGTAAAAAATTTAATTTTGTACTGGTTCATATCATTTGGGAAAAACTTTCCTCATTTTTACTTTTA
>CATOLK010000025.1 GCA_951801155.1 uncultured Rickettsiales bacterium
CACCTGTCCAACTGTATTATCGTTTGCTATTTGTAAAATTTCATCATCAATTTTTGCTCTATTTACAATTTCTTCTGCCTGTTCAATGGTTGCACCAACCAATGCTAACATAGTACCAGAACTTTTTTTACCAGCTTCTGCAAATGCTTCTCCTCTAATTTTTAATAATTTTGCTGTATTTTCTAGTGTTAAAGCTTCACTAGCACATAAGGCTGTATATTCACCCAAAGAATGTCCTGCAGTTAAATCACAAAGTTTTTCTATATTTAAATTTGTATTTTTTTCAATTACTTTTAAAATAGCTATAGACGCTGTCATTATGGCCGGTTGTGAATTTTCTGTACTTGTTAATAGATCTTCCGGTCCTTCAAACATAATTTTTGTAAGGTTTTTGTTTAATACATTGTCAACCTCCTCAAAAACTTCTTTTGCTTCAATAAAATTATTGTAAAAATCCTTTGCCATACCTATTGTTTGACTTCCTTGTCCTGGAAAAATAAAAGCTTTATTCATAAAAATAATTGTTTATTAATATGATTATTATTAAAGATATTTTTTAAAAAAACAAGAAAATAAATTAAAAATAGATATTAAATAATTAAACAAACAATTTAAAATATATATAATAATATTATAAAAATAAAGAATATTCAACAAAAAAATAACAAAAATATACTTGATTAAATATTTTCCTCCAAATATCTCCAAAATTTTTCACTTAGCAAATTATTATTTTTTTCAGGAATAAATAATTTTTCACCAATTTTTTCAATTTCATTATTGGAATATTTATTTTTCAAAAGTTTGACAATTTCTTTTATAATAAAATCATCTTTAAAACTTTCATCGATATTTAATATACTATAAGCACTTTCTTCAATTTCGCCTACACATTCAAAAGGTTTATAATCCTTCAAACCACATAATTCTAAATAACCATTCAATTGGCTTTTATCATCCAATAAATTCTTACCGAAAATTTTTATCATTTCTTCTTTTTTTAAGAAAACACTTAATATTAAAAATACAAATCTACATTTATCGCAGTCGCAGCACCAATGGTCTAGTCTATTTTCTATTTTAAAATTTTTATTGCAACTTGTAAATACTGAAAAATATTCTTTAAATCTTGCAAATATTTTTGCAATATGAATTTCCGACAAAGGTCTTAAGAAAGAAAAATAATTAAAATCTTTCAATAAATATTTTTTGAAAAAATTATTTACGGATTTTTCAAACTCAAAAGATTTACTCCATTGATGGTTTACAATATTACCGTAAAATTCAGTATTTCCAATATTTGCCGATCTTTCATTTGACATTAAAACAGTACTATAATCATAAATTACAGCTCCAGCACACATTATAAAAGCCAAAATTCCACTAATGGGAACATGCCCATTATATCCACCAATTTTATCTAAATCTTTGTTCAATTCTATTAAATTTTTCGATATTGTTCTGATTGGATGAAAAAATTTACAACCGGATAATGCAATTGTTTCTTCTATTGGTTTAGCTGTACCAACGGAACATAATAAAATATCATTATCTTTAAAATATTTTTTTATAATATTTAAAGTTACAATAGAATCTTTACCACCTCCAATAGGAATAACTATTTTATCTTTTAATTTATAATTAATAATTTCGTTTTCTATTGAATTTTCTATATTGCTGTATGGAAAATTTATCCTTTCTTTTAAATCTGTCACATTATTTTTAAAAGAAAATTCACCTAATCCATTAAAATAAAAATTATTAAAAAATTCAGCCTGCTCTTTATTTAATTCAAATGTATTTATCTCAATTTTATTAGGTATAAATAATTTATAATAACTAATTCCTGCCACTATATGTAAATATTTGAAGATATTATCTAAACAACTTAATTCCTTTTTGTTTAAAATTTTATTACCTGGAAATTCAATTTTTTCCTCAAAAAATAATTTACTATCATAAGAATAGTTTAATTTTAGAATCTTATTTTTCTCATCAAAATTGTACGATTCAAATATAAATGTATTATAGCTACTCATATAAATTTTTTCTAATAATTTAAAAAATTGTAATTTTTTTATTAAAAAAAGCAATTAATTTTCTTTAAAATTTAACTTATTATTTTTTTAATTGCTTTTTTACTTTTTTATTTTAAAAGTTATTTATCAAAAGCAAAAAAGATATGTACGAAGAATTAAAAGAAATAGAAATTTTATGCAAAAATTGTACTAAATGCAATTTATATAAAACAAGAACAAATGTTGTATTTTCCGATGGAACTCCAAATAATAAATTAATGCTAATTGGTGAAGCACCAGGTCATAACGAAGATATAGAAGGAAGAGCTTTTGTTGGAAGATCTGGTAAATTATTGGACAAAATATTTGAATCTGTAGGATTATCAAGAAAAAATGATGTTTATATATGTAATACTGTAAAATGCAGACCACCTGAAAATAGAAATCCTACTACAGAAGAAGAAATTCTTTGCAAAGAATATTTACAAAAACAAATTGACATTTTAAAACCAAGAATAATCCTGTTGTGTGGAAGTGTAGCAATGAAAAATATGCTAACTGGAGAAATACAGGGAATTACTAAGATGCGAGGTAGATGGTTTGATGGTCCTTACAATTCAAAAATGATGCCAATTTTTCATCCATCTTATTTACTTAGAAATGCTTCTAAAGAAAAAGGGAGTCCAAAATGGCTTATGTGGCAAGATATGAAAGAAATAAAAAAAGAATATGATAAAATCTGATGTAACAAAATCTAGGATTTATACCGATTTATTAAAAGAAAATAAAATATTGAAAAATATAATTTTTCAAATATATTTAAAAAAAAATGTAACTTCTGACTTAAAAATGAAAAAGTTTTTGATATTTTTATTATTTTTATTATTTTATAAATATAATTGTTATTCTAAAGATATTTATAGAAGCGATATATTTAATCCGTTACCACAAACTCCTTCTGCTTTAATAGTAGATAATTTGTCGAAACCTAAAATATTTAATAAAAATAATAATTTAACAAGAAAAACTGGTTCATTTTATATGGCTGTAGGTGAACCATTATATATAAAAGGAAATGTAATCGATGCTTTTAAAGTGCCAATAGAAGGAGTGATAATAAAAATATGGCAAACAAATGCAGCCGGATTTTATCATACTTTGTTGAATAAAAATAGTAAATTTATTGATCCAAATTTTATAATGTCAGGGCAATCAGTGACGGATAATATGGGAAATTATGAATTTTTAACTATTTTTCCAGGTTTTTATGATGATAGAGCTCCTCATATAAATTTTATAATAGCACATAAAAAGTTCGGAATAATAGAAACAGAAATGTATTTTGAAAATCATTTTAGAAATAAAATGGACCCAATTTATCTAACCTATTCAGAAGATGATAGAAAAAAATTAACTGCAAAAGTTGAATATGTTGATATAAAAAATTTAGATAAAGGAAAAGTTGTAACTTTTAATATAATTATGGATGGGATACAACAATACAAGAGATATTAATATTTTGTATATGTTCAATAATTTAAAGATAAAGCTATTATTTTAAATTAAACTTTCTTGTAAATTTGTCTTACTAAAAAATTCACTCCTGAATAACATAAAAAAAATAAAAATAAAAATAGTTTTATGCAAAAAATATATTTTTTAGATTGAAAATTAAAATTAAAATAAAATCTATTATTTTTAGAAAAATTTGTTGACATTTTGTCAATTATAGTATATAATATTATATTAATAACGGATTTTAAAAAAGGAAAAATTTCATGACAGAAACATATATAGAAACCAATATAAGTCAATTACTACAAAAAATTGAAGAGATAGAAAATTTTTTTACAGATCATAATATATATGGTGCAGGATTAGAATTTATAAAACAACCACAAAAAGAAGTAAAAAAAATTCGCGATTCAATAAAAACTATTGGTAATAATATTTTTTCCAAATACTGTATCAAATATACAAAAGTAAATTTTTTTGCTAAAATTTTAGAAGCAAAAATTGCAATGAATATTGGTAAGGAAGAATATAATTTTTATAAAACTGCTGCTGAGCAAGATGAAAAAACGTTTTGTTTTAGAAATGATTTAGGTAGTAAACCATTATCTTATACTGATACAATAAAATTAAATGCTTATATCGAATTCTTTCATTCAATATCCAAAAGAGCAAAAGATTTAATAAAAGCTATGATTGTTAACAATGTAGAAAAAGCTTTAGATTTATCTATTATTATTGAAGGTTTATCTATGGCTGGAATTAATAAAAATTTATCAGAAGTAGAAGATCTATATAAAAAAGCTAAAAAACTTATAGATATTTATGGTTTTAGAAATGCTTTCGATATTTTATTGGGTAATGGTATTACTATTAATAATTTAATGGAAGAAAAAATACAAAATTCTTTTGTACCATCAAGAGATAGAATATTATATTTTAAATCAAATGGTATTAATTTATCAACAAATCGTTTTAAATTTGGCATTAGTAGTAATTGGGTAATAGCTCTTGAAATTAGTGTAGATAGATATTTTGAAGAAGAAAATTTTAGAAACTTTAGCGAGCTATATGACTTATATTTAGACTTAATTATAGGTGATACATATATAAAAAACATATTTGAAATAATTTGTAAAAAATTGGATACAGAACAAATAATAACAGAAGAAGATAAAAATAAAATTATAAATGATATAAAGGAATATTCAAAAAATCTCAATAGTTCTGAAATTAAAAATATTATTACCGATCTTTCTGCACCTAAATTAAAAAGAACATTTGATGCATTAATTGGAGGTAAATTTGAAAATCCTGCTATATTCATTATTAATACAATAATTGAAAGTTCACAAATTATTCAATTAAGAGAAGAAAAAGAAAAAAGAGAAGGTCAAACAATAAAAGAAAGGGAATTAGAAATACAAAGAATAAGAAAAGAGTATGAAACAAAAATACAAGAAGAAAAAATGAAAAGAAATCTGGAAATACAAAGAATAAAAGAAGGAAGAGCATCAGAAATACAACAAATAAAAAAAGAAAAAGAAATAGAAACAAAAAGAATAAACGAAGAAAAATTAAGAATGGAAAAAGAAGAAAGATTATTAGTAGAAAACGAAATACAAAGAATAAAAGAGAGAAAAATAAGAAAAATAAAAGAAATAAAAAAAAGAAAAATGGAAGAAAAAAGAATGAGAGAAGAACAGTTAATAATAGAAAGGAAAAATGAAATAAAAAGAATAAGAGAAAGAAATATGAATAAAATAAGAGAACAACAGTTATTAGTACAGGCTAGACAAGAAAGTATTATGCAAACAAATCAACAAAATAGAAAAAAAAGAAAAAAAGATATTTATGAACAAGCTAATATTACTAGTTTTGAAGAAAATTTGCGAAGGGATTTTTCATTGCCGATTGCTACTATATACCAAATGCATATTAGTGGAAATATAATGTTTATGGTAGAAGAAGATCCTTTGGAGGAATTTTTTATTGAGTTAGATAAAATAATAAAAAATGAACAAAATATAAATATAAAAGAAGAGCAAATTTTAAATAAAATGGAAGAGTTTAGAGATAGAGTAAATAATTTTTTGATACAAATAGATGAAGAAGATAGAGAAACTCTAAAAATATATTTATCGGATTATGTTGTAAAAATGGCTTTTGATAGTAAATCTGATTGTTTATATTCTAAATTAATTCTTAATCCTATAATTAAAATGATAACGGAAATTGAAAAAACTACTAGTAATCAATGTTGTATATATTAGTATAAAATTCAATTTTTGAATTTAAATATAGTTTTGATTATTTTATACAAAATAATAAACATCTTGCTAAAAAGATTTTTCACAAAAAATAGATGCTATGAATAAGACAAAACTTTCTAATACATTTCTATATTTTGTTTTTAGTAATTTTTGTTTTTTTTAAAAAATATCACTCTAAACCTATATTTTTTTATAAGACAAACTTATAAGAAAATATAGGTTTTTGGACATTATAAATAACTAAAAATTAGAAAATAAATAATAATAAAAATTAATTTTTAAAATAAAAAATTTTATTATCAAATATTAAATAATTAAAATTACCCTATTAACTTTCCTTTTCCAAATTTTCTCTTGCAACCTTACTCAATTCAATATTTAACTCTTTTAATTGAATTTCTTCAACAGGTGAAGGACTACCAATCATTAAATCAACACCTTTTCCATTCGGAACAAAAGCTATAACTTCTCTTAAATTTGGTTCGTCTAGTAATAGCATAATCATTCTATCAATACCGAAAGCACTTCCACCATGAGGAGGAGCACCATATTTAAAAGCATTAATCATACCACCAAATTTTTTATCTACTACTTCATTTGAATAACCAACTAATTCAAAAGATTTATACATTATTTCTGGTTTGTGATTTCTTATAGCACCACTACACATTTCATAACCATTGCAAACACAATCAAATTGATTACAAACTATATTTAATAAATCTTCAGTTTTAAAAGCTTTCATACCACCTTTTGGTAAAGAAAATGGATTATGACAAAAATCAAGTTTTCCAGTTTCTTCATTAATTTCATAAAGCGGAAAATCAACTATCCAACAGAATTTATATTCTTCTTTATTAATTAAATCTAATTCTTGGCCAAGTTTAGTTCTAACTTTTCCAGAAAGTTTTTCTGCTTCTTTTTTAATATTACAACAGAAAAATACTGCGTCACCATTTTTTAAACCTACGACTTCTTTTAATCTATTTAATTTTTCTTCATCTAAAAATTTAACTAATGGCCCTTTTGCATTTCCTTCTTTATCGAAAACTATATAACCAAGTCCACTAGCACCTTCTTCCATAGCAAAAGCTACCATTTTATCAAAAAAACTTCTAGGTTTATCAACTACGTCAGGAGCTGGAATAGCCCTAACTATTGCACCACTTTCTATAGCTTTTACAAATAAACTAAAATTAGAATTTCTAAAAATTTCAGTAACATCAGCTATTATTAAAGGATTTCTTAAATCTGGTTTATCTGTTCCATATTTTAATAAAGCTTCATTAAATGGAATTTTTAGAAAATTACCAGGTTCTGTAACTTTTCTATTTGAAAAATGTGTAAATGTATTATATAAAACAGGCTCCATAATATTAAAAATGTCTTCCTGTTCTACAAAACTCATTTCCATATCAAGCTGATAAAATTCAAGTACTCGATCAGCTCTACTTCCTTCGTCTCTAAAACAAGGAGCTATTTGAAAATATTTATCAAACCCACTAACCATTAGAAGTTGTTTAAATTGTTGTGGAGCTTGTGGTAAAGCATAAAATTTTCCTGGATGTAATCTACTAGGAACTAAAAAATCTCTTGCTCCTTCCGGTGAAGATGCTGTTAAAATTGGAGTTTGAAATTCTTGAAAATCTTGTTCCCACATCTGTTGCCTTAAAAATTTTATTACTTCATTTCTTAAATGAATATTTTTATGCATTTTTTTAGTTCTTAAATCAAGATACCTATATTTATTTCTTAAATCCTCTGGATAATTTTGATTTTCATCAGAAACCTGAAAAGGCAATTGACTTGCTACACTTTCAACTATAATATTTTCAATAGCAACTTCAATTTCACCTGTTTTTAATTCAGGATTTATTGTGTTTTCTGATCTAGCTATTACTTTTCCTTCAACAAAAATAACACTTTCATCTTTTAAAGTAGAAGCTAATTCCATTAAATTTTTGTCTTTTTCGATATCTATAACACATTGTGTTATACCATAATTATCACGTAAATCAATAAATAATAAACTTCCATGATCTCTTATGGAATGAATCCAACCACCAAGTTTTACCGAAGTCCCGATAAAATTTTTGTTTAATTCATCACATTTATGAGTTCTTAACATTTTCTATTTAATTAATATTAATAAAAAATAATTGCAAGGACGATTATCTCGCGGTGCCACCTTGCTTCATAGATAAATCTAACTCATTTCGTAAGCTGTAACGGGCTTGCCCGAAAGGTTCTAATAGGATTGTTTTACAATCTGTTCTTCCTTTTGCTCCCCATTGTTGGTGGATCAAAGCATTTATTCTTATTAAAGAAAAAGAATTAAAAAAGTCAAGTGTAAAATTTATTATTTTATAGATCCATCTAGTTTGAGAGAAAAACTTCTTTTTTTCATAAAAATTTATAAAAATTAAATAATCAACAAATAAATAAAAATTTATATTAATTTATAGTAATTACAATTTATATTGTTATAGAAAAAATCATTTTTTATTTTTTATTATTCTAGATTAGATTTTCTAGTAAGATGAACCTATAAAAAAATCTAATCTAAAATAAACATAATTTAATAAACAAATAATAATAAAAAACAAAAAAAATTTAATCTTTAAAAACAGATCTTTCACATAAAAATTTTCCACAAAAATCAAATATTAAAAACTTAAAATATTTTATAACAAGATTTGACATTTTATGTAAAATTATATGTTTCATATTTTTTAATTACCTTAATAGTATTATTTTTATGCAGGATTTTTAGTTAATAAATATTTTTAATTAATTTGTTTATCCCAAGCCATTGTTATTAGTTTTCTATAAACCTCTGTTTTTAATATATTTAAAAAATCAATTACACCACTAAATAAAAAAGATAAAAAACTACGGTTATTTTCTATATTATTTTCCACGTTATTTTCTTTTTTTTTACTGTTTGTAATTTTATTTTTACGCATAATAACATTACAATCATCATTTATGGAAACATCGCCTTCAATATAATTTTCTTCCATTATAACTTTACTTTTTCCTGTAATTGTAACAGCGGAAGAAGCATAAACACTATTAAAGGTAATAAATAATAATAATATTAAAATTATTTTTTTCATAAATTGTATTAATTCTTCAACGTAATTAATATTAAAATTTTTATAATATAAATTCAAACTATTTGTAATATAAATAAAATTATAACAAAATTTTCTAATAAATGATAATATATATTATAAAATAACACAATTAATATAATAATTATCAGTAATTATTATATTTTTTAGAAATAAATATAATAAGTAAGTTGAAAAAAATTTAATTTACTACTTATTATAAATATAATTATATTTTATTTAATAAAGTTCAGTAGCTTTATTTTCCATAAATTTATCTACAAATTCTACATATCTTTTTTCTTCAATTGCCCTTCTTATTCCTCTCATTAAATCTTGGTAATACATTATATTATGTTCTGTTAATAACATAGCTCCTAAAATTTCATCTGCTTTAAACAAATGATTTATATAGGCTCTAGTATGTTGTTTACAAGCTGTACAATTACATTTTTCATCTATTGGTTTATCATCATACTTATATTGTGAATTTTTTACATTAATCGCTCCATTTCTAGTAAAGGCTTGCCCATTTCTTCCACTCCTTGCCGGTAAAACACAATCAAATTGATCAACTCCTCTTAAAACTGACCCAACAATATCTATTGGTTTTCCTACACCCATTAAATATCTCGGTTTATCAAAAGGCATCATAGGTGTTAAATAATCCAAAACACTGAACATTAATTCCCAACCATCATTTATTGATAAATCACCACCTATAGCATAACCATCAAATCCAATATTTTTCAAACCCTCTATTGATTGAGTTCTTAAGTTTTTATCAGCTCCACCCTGCACTATTCCATATAAACCATATCCTTCTCGTTCAATAAAAGCTTCCTTACTTCTTTTTGCCCACCTTAAGGATCTTTCCATTGCCCTTTTTGTATATTTATAATCTGCCGGTTGTCTAACACATTCATCTAAGGCCATAGTAATAGTAGAATCTAATTTATGTTGTATTTCCATTGAAAATTCAGGTGTTAAATTATATTTTTTTCCACTTAAATGACAGGCAAAATGAACGCCGTCTTCTTTTATTTTATTTAATTTGCTTAAAGACATTGCTTGGAAGCCACCACAATCTGTTAAAATTGGTTTATCCCAATTCATAAATTTATGTAATCCACCCATTTTGTCGATAGTATTATATCTATCTTGAATCATTAAATGATAGGTATTACAAAGCATAATTTCAGCTCCACATTTTTTTAATTGATCAAAATGCATAGCTTTCATTGCCGCTATAGTTCCAACTGGCATAAAAGCTGGTGTATTTATATCTCCATGTGCTGTATGTAAAACTCCTCGCCTTGCCATTCCGTTTTTTTCTTTGTCTATTAGTTCTTCTCTAATATCTAGTTTAAAATTCATTATTGTTTGTTTTTTCTACTGCTTTGACTATTATAATAAATAATTTATTTAAAATCAAGATTTTGTGTACAATTTAGTATTATTTATTTTTTGCATTTTTTAATTTAATTTATTTGTTAATTTGTTTTTCTATAAATTAAAATAAAAAAATATTTTACTAAAAAGCAAAACGTAAATACATTAAAATATCTAATTAAATCAGAAATAATAAATTATAAAAATATACATACAAAAAAAATTTTCTTGACTTTTATCACATAAATAATATACTACAATTGTTATTATTAACAACAAAAGAAAAATGCTAGTAGCTTTAGAACAACAAAACAATTTAACTAGATACTTAAGTGAAATATATAAAATTCCAGTTTTAACAGACGAGGAAGAAAAAAAATATGCAAAACTTAAGGATGAAGGAAATATAAATGCTGCTAAAATATTGGTATCAAGTCATTTAAGATTAGTGGCAAAAATAGCCTTTAAGTACCAAAATTACGGACTACCCATGATGGATATGATAGCAGAAGGAAATTTAGGTTTAATTAGAGCAGTTAAAGAATTTAGTTTAGAAAAAGGTTGTAAATTAGCTACCTATGCCATGTGGTGGATAAAGGCTACAATACAGGATTTTATTTTAAGAAGCTGGTCTCTAGTAAAAATAGGAACGACTACAGCTCAGAAAAAATTATTTTTCAATTTAAATAAATTAAAAAATAAAATATTAAACTGTGAACAAAAAGATCTAAGTAATAATGATATAAAATATATATCAAACGTACTTAATGTAAAAGAAAATGAAGTTTTAGAAATGAATCAAAGATTTTATAAAACAGATATTTCTTTAAATAAAAAATGTCATGATAACGATGATAATAATGAAATTATTGAATTATTACCATCTAAATATAGTACTCCAGAACAAATCTGTATAACTAGAGATAATAAAATTAAAAAATCTTCTATTTTAAAAGAAGGATTTGATTTGTTGGATGAAAGAGAAAAAGATATATTAACGGAAAGAAGATTGAGTAACACTCCAGCAACATTAAAAACTTTAAGTATTAAATATAATATTTCTGGAGAGAGAATAAGACAAATAGAAGAAAATGCTATTAATAAAATTAAAAATTACGCAATAACAAAATATAAAAATGTCTGAAGATATAATAGATAAAATAAAGAAAATTATTAAAGAAAAAGTGAGACCCATTCTTGTTATGGATGGTGGAAATATAGAATATGTTGATTATAAAAACAAAATTTTGAGTGTAAAATTGTTAGGTTCCTGTAATGGTTGCCCTTTGGCCGGTTTGACATTAAAAAATACTGTAAAATCTTTAATTAAAGAAGAGATTCCAGAAATCGAAGATGTTGAAGCTGTAAATTTTGATATAATGGAAGAATATTAATATAATTCCTATATATATTCAATATTTAAATCTACAGAATATTATAAAATAAAAATTTATAGTAAAAAGAAAAACATTAGATCTCCTGCATAAAGCTATTCTTATTTTCTATATATTAATAATTTATTTTTTAATAATTTTTATTTTATATCTTTCTTTTTTATTAGATTTGTTATTTTTTTGATTTTCCTTTATTTATGTTATTTCAATTAGATTTTCTTAATAAATTTGTTTATTTTATTAATTCCC
>CATOLK010000026.1 GCA_951801155.1 uncultured Rickettsiales bacterium
CAAGAAAATCTAATCTGGAATGACGTAAATAAAGGAAAATTAACAAAATAAACAAGCTTATTAAGAAATTCTAATCTGGAATCGTAAATAAAGGAAAATCAAAAAAATAACAAATCCAATAAAAAAAGAAAGACATAAAAATAAAAATTATTAAAAAATAAAAAATATATATAGAAAATAAGAATAGTTTTATGTAAGAAGTCTATTAAAGTATTGTGTAAAAATTCATAATTTAATGAAAATAACAATTGACTTTTTTAAAAAAAATTATTATTCTGACAAAGATTTATGTTTTTTATGAAAAAAATATTACGAAAATGTTAAGACAATCAAACAGAAATATTGATGAATTAAGAGAGATTGAATTACAAACGAACATCAATAAATATGCAGAAGGTTCATGCCTTATATATTGTGGAGATACTCAAGTAATATGTAGTGCAACAGTGGAAGAAAAAATTCCACAATTTCTGAGAGGAAAAGGAAGCGGTTGGGTAACTGCTGAATATAATATGATCCCAAGAGCGACTGAAACAAGAGTCCAAAGAGATAGAGGTGATAAAATAAATAGTAGAAGTTTGGAAATTCAAAGATTAATAGGTAGATCTTTAAGGGCTTGTATTGATTTGAAAAAATTGGGGGAAAGGCAGGTTGTAATTGATTGCGATGTGATACAAGCTGATGGAGGTACTAGATGTGCTTCTGTAACTGGTGGTTTTGTTGCTTTATACTTAGCAGTGGACTATTTGGTAAAAAAACAAATTTTAAAGGAAAATCCTATTACTAATTTTATTGCTGCTATATCTTGTGGTATATATAAAAATACTTGTTTGTTGGATTTTGATTATAAAGAAGATAGTAATTCTGAGACGGACGTTAATTTTGTAATAAATGATAAGAATGAAATTATTGAAGTTCAAGGAACTGCTGAGGGAAAACCTTTTTCATTTTCTAAATTGGATGAGTTATTTAATTTAGCTTGTAAAGGTGCACAAGAAATTATAAAAAAAGAAAAAGAAGCTTTGGGATTAAAATAATTAATTACTTATATAATGTAAGTTTTTAATTTTTTATCTTAAATTATTGTATTAATTACAGTAAAAATGGTTATTGTATATATAAATAAAAATTTCCAGATTAATTTTTATTATTTTTATAATTTTAATATATTTTTTAGTATTATAACTTAAGTAATTTATATTTTAGTATAATTTTAATCTTATTTTTTAATATACTTTTTCTTTTATTTTTAATAGTTTTTTTAGAAAATTTTTTATTTTGGAAAATATATTTTTTCAGTGAATATATAATTAAAAAGTATTGATATTAGAAATCTTAAGTGTTAATTTTTTAATTGTATTAAGAAAACTCTGAATTTTTGACATTTATCTATTTTGTTTTAATAAGTAAACAATTATTTACAAACTTTTTAAATTAAAATATTAAATATAATACTATTTTTTCCTTGCTTTTTATTTATTTATTTATTACTTTAAATATAATTAGTTTTAAAATATTTAATAATTTACTGTTTTTACAATAATGAGCAAAATAATATCAAGTATAGATATAGGGAATAGCAAAATTATATGTTTAATAGCTCAGTTAAACGATGAGAATAGAATATATATAAAAAGTGCTAGTATTTACGAATCAAGAGGTATTGTTAACAGCAACATTGTTGATATAGATTTAATTACTCAATCAATTGTAAAAACAATAGCAAAGGCAGAAAAAATTTTTAAAAAAAACATAGATACATTATCGGTTAATATTTCGGGGGACAAACTAAAATCAAAAGAACATAATGCGGAGATAGATTTTGCAATAAATAAAATTATAGATAAAAGAAATATTTTTTATTTATCTAAAGAATTAAAAACTAAATTAGAAAGTGATAATAAAACTTTAATTCATGCAATTCCAGTAAATTATTTTGTTAATAAAATTAAGGTGGAAAATCCAATAGGTATGTCTGGAAATAATTTAAAAATACAATTCCATACCTTTTATACAAATAAAAATAAAATAGATAATTTTGTAAATTGTTTTAAAAAAATTCAGTTGAAAGTTGATTCTTTTGTATTTAGTGCTTATGCGTCTGCTTTAGCTACTATGACTGAAGAAGAAAAAAAAATGAATATTTTAGTTATTGATTTGGGTAGTTTACAGACATCTTTTGCTCTTATGATTAAGAATAAGTTTGTTTTTGGGCATTCAATTCCACTGGGTGGTGCCACTATAACTATGGATATAGCTAATGTATTGAAAACAGATTTTTCTGTAGCTGAAAATATAAAATTACATAATACAAATCTTTTTTTTAGTGAAGTTGAAAATAGAGAATTTATAAAAATTAATATTTCAAATAATGATAAAGAGTTATATAGGATATCACATTTCAAAAAAGGTTTAATAAATAATATTTTTAAAGAAAGAATTCTTGAAATAATAGAAATAATTATTGAAATTATTAAAAATAAAGGGTTTGATAATATAAATAAAATAATATTGTGTGGAGGAACTGCAAAAGTTTTGGGAGTGGATATATTTATAAATGAAAAAATAAAAATTGATACTAGAGTTGGATATATAAATGGAAGAAATTTTTTAATATCGCATATGTTAGATAAAGAAATAATGAGGGAACCAATTTATGCTACAAGTATAGGAATACTGCAATATATAGTTAATTCTTATAGACAAAATGGCATTAACACTATGAAGTCTGGCAAGAATAACTTTGTTAATAAAGTTATTGATTTTTTAATTAATTTGTTTATTTCTTAATAAAAAAGGTAGAACTATGACAGTTTTAGATAAAAACGAAATTACTTGTGAAAATTTAGTAAAATTACTTGATCTTAATGATCGAAAATTAAATAATGTCTTGTTATTCGGTGTTGGAGGAAGTGGTATTAATACTTTAAATAGTTTCGATACTAAAGATAATAAAAATATTGAATTAGTAGTTGCTAGTAGTAATGTAAATAAGTTGGACAAATCTAAGTTGGGAAATAAATTATTTTTAGGAAAGAAAAAAGATGGTGAAACTGTTAAAGTAATTGCTGGATTTGATCCGTCTGTAGGAAGAGTTTTAGCAGAAAATAATATTGAAGAAATAGAACAATATCTAATTGGAAAAGATTTAATAATTACAGTTGGTGGTATGAGTGGTGGAACTGCAACTGGTGTAATCCCTGTAGTTCTTAAAAAAGCAAAAGAATTAAATATTCCATCAATAGCAATAATTACAATTCCTTTTTCCTATGAAGGAAGTATGAGAAAAGAATTAGCTGAAGAAGGTGTAGAAAAGATAAAAGAGAGAGCTGGTATAACAATTATTTACAATAATGAAGAATTAATTGAAGAACTAAAAAATAAACCAGATCATAAAAATATTTTATTGGAATTAGATTTATCAATTTGTGGTATTATTGATAAAATAATCAATGTATTAATAAAAAAATAAAATTGAGAAAAGCAAATGTTAGATGGAAATGAAATAATTTTGGAAAATTCTATAATAAGTAATTTTGAGAATGAATATAAAGAAAAATTTGATCCTAAAATTTTAGTATTTGGTGTTGGTGGTGGTGGAGTAAATGCATTGAATAGTATGGCTGAAAGTGATTTAATAGATGTTGATAATCTTGAATTTGTTGTAGCTAATACTGATTATCAAAGTTTAGAAGGTTCTAAAGTAAAAAATAAAATACTTCTAGGAAAAAAATTAACAAGAGGAATAGGTGCGGGAGCTGATCCGGAAGTTGGAAGAGCTGCTGCAGAAGAAAGTTTAGATGAGATAGATAAATATCTTGAAGATATTGATATGATATTTATAACTGCTGGAATGGGCGGTGGAACAGGAACTGGAGCTGCTCCTGTAATTGCGAAAAAAGCTAGAGAAAGAGATATTTTAGTGGCCTCAATAGTTACTACTCCTTTTGATGTTGAAGGAAGTGTAAGAATGCAAATGGCAAAAGGTGGTATTGAAGAATTAAAGAAAAATGTTGATACTTTAATAATAGTTCCAAATCAAAATCTTTTTAGACTGGCAAATAAAGATACAAGGATGCAGGATTCTCTACAAATGGTGGATAATGTACTAAAATCTGGAGTAAAAAGTATAGTAGATTTAATCAAAAAAAATGGTTTTATGAATCTTGAATTTTCTGATATTAGAACTGTGATGAAGAAAATTGGAAAAGCTATGATGGGAACCGGTGAAGCTAGCGGAGAGAATAGAGCTATAAGAGCCGTAGAAGAGGCAATTTCGAATCCACTTTTAGATAATATTTCTATAAAAGGAGCTAAGGGTGTAATTGTTAATATGACTGGACCAACTGATACAACTTTGTTTGAATTCGAAAATGCTGGTAAAAGAATAAGAGATGAGATAAATAATGAATATGCTAAAATAATATTTGGAAATGTATTTGATGATAGTTTAGGAGATACGATTAGGGTTTCTATTTTTGCTACAGGAATAGATGAAAATGAAGAACATTTTATTGATCAGAATGAAAATAAAGTTATTAACAATGATAATAGTGATTATTGTAGTGATATAAGTAATTCGTCTTACAATAAAAATATTTATAATAATATAGAAAGTAAAATTCCTCTTGATGAAGATGAATATTTTTTAAATATTTCGGATGAGAAAGAAAAAAATAATAGTATGGAAAAAATAAATATTGATAGAATTGATAATCTGGATAATACAGATATTATTGGCAATAATAAGAATAGTAATTTTGCAAAAAAAAATATAGTTAGAAATAAAATTGGTGGTGAAAATTATTATCAAGAAGATGATGATATATTTGATATGGGTAAAGCGGTAAAATATGATGAGTTCGGTAAAAAGCAAGGTATATATCCATCTAAAGTTTTTTATAAAGAAATAGAAAATAATGTAGAGGAGTTAAAGCAAAATAATCATAATAAAATGACTAAAAAAAGTGGCTTTTTCAGTAATTTTTTTAGTAATTCTAAAAAAAATTCTAGTGTTAATATAGATAATGACATTGATGATGATGACGATGAAGATTTAGATATAAATTTATATAAAACGCCATCCTATTATAGGAATAAAAATATGAATTAATATTTCGGTTTGTAATTTTTGTGAATAAAATTAAAAATAAGTATTTGTGTTCGCTATCTTGATAACGAAGTCGTTGTGTAGTCTGTAATTCCAGGTTTTTTTGTCATCTACTTGTTGGTCTAAAAAATTTGATATGTAGGACTTTAAATATTGATTTTTCAATTAGTCTTCCTGTGTAAAATTTAAATAAAACTTCAAATTTTGTTTTAAAATACTTTAACTTTTTAATATTTTTAATAATAGAAATGTGTATTGAATGTTTTTTATTAAAAATATTAAAAGTTTTAGTTTTTTATAATATTTGTTTTTTGTGAAATTCTTTTTATTTATGAAGTCTAAAAAATTAATAATCATTTTTTAAAAAAAATCCAAACTTTTTGATTTTTTTACATTTCCCGATATATTTATACTATCTATTTCATTTGAGGCATTACTCAAAAATTTTTCAAAAACAACCAATTCACAAATTTCATTAGTATTTGTTTTAATTTCGGTATTTTCTGCTATTTCTAAAGCATTAGATAATTCTTCTACTCCATTATTTTTACTACTATATTCAATTTCATCTATTTCTTTAAGTTTTTCTGCAATCTTTACTAAAATACTAATACCCAAATTTTCTAACATAAATGGTTGTTTTATGAATTTATAAAATTCAGAATCTATAAAAAATCGCCAATTAGAAAGTGGTGCTAATTTTACCAATTTTTCTTTAAATTCTTCTTTATTATTAATATAATCCATAGTTGATAAATCTTCAATGATATTATATTCAGGGTTTTCATTAAAAATGATATTAAAATTTCTTTCAATTTTTTCTATTATATGATTTATTAATTTATTTAAATTTTCCTCTTTTCTAATTAGTATTGAGTATCCTATAATATGTATAGTACCCATAGACATAGGAGTAAAAGAAGGTACGAATTTAAAATTTTTAGTTTTTTTGTCAAATTCAATTAATTTTTCTCTTTCTTTTGGATTTTTAGCACGATTAATCTCTCCTTCTGTAATGACAGAATTTATTTTAATGTCTAATTCTGTTATTTTTTTATATCTAATTAATGCTAGGGTTTCAAATATATCTATTCTTTCTTCTTCTGTAAGAATATCAAAATATTTTAAAAATAATTCTACTCTTTCTTTCAAATAATCTTCCAAATATTCACATGCTTTAATTTTGATATTTTCTATTATATGTTTTTCACTCTTATTAAAATTATTTTCTTCTACTTCTTGAACAATATCGTTTGATAATTTTATTATGTAATCATTTAAAAGTTTACCATCTCCCTTTTCAAAAATTTGTTTAAGGTTAATTAATAATTGTTCTGTAATGAGACCTATAGTTGCAGCTGAATAAAATAAATTTTGTGGCAAAGTAGATTCTGTAAAACCACATTTTGCTACAATTTGTTTTATTATTTTATAAGGATTTATATAATCATTAATTCTTTTTTCTTCATTAAATCTTTCAAGATTATTTTCATCTAATATGGAACTGTTAATATTTATACCATTAGCAGGACTACCTGATAAAGAAATATTAGAATTATACTTTGTAATCCTACCTTTTTTTTTATAACAATTAAGATCTTGGTTATATCTTATATAATTAAGCGAATCAGAATCCATAAAGTCAATAACTTTATCTAATTCATTCATTTTACTTTTTAGTTTTTTATTTTTTGATTTATTAACTACTTTTCTGAAATCTTCGATACTTCTTCTGCTACCTTTATGTTTAAGATAATCAGCAAGTTTTTCTGTCAATAAAACACAATTATCTTCGTTATAGGAATATGGGATAATTGTATCGTTCGTTTTTATTTCTCCGTTTAAAAATTCCATAATTTTTATTCTATCGTTCTTAGTATATAAGTCAAATTCGAATCTTTTTGGAGTTAGTGTATTTAATTCTATTTCTATTTCTGTATCAAACATATATATATTTTCCCAATATTGTTAATATTTTTTATTAGATAATAGTTATATCTAGTATAGATATACTATATATAATGTTTTAATAAAGTCAATAAAATTTTATTTGAAAAAAAATATTATAATTTAAAAAAATTTACAAATACAAATCTAATTAATCTTAATTTATCTTTTAATACAATTTCTCTTTTAGTCTTATTTTTAACCTTTTTTTCTTACTCTATAAAAACAATGGGATATTTTTTATTATCAAAATAAAAAGACTATTATAAAAAGTAAAAATTATATGTAAAACTACAGTTTTTACAATATCACCACAAAACCTCTTGTCATTTTTATTTTTTATTTTATAATACTTAATATTAATATTAAATAAATATTTTGTTTAAAAGTTTTTTACTAATTTTTTTTATTTTATTACAAATACGATATGCTTATAGTAAAAGCGAAATTATAATAATAGAAGCGGACACAATAAAAAGTAAAAAACAACAAAAAGGATATGAAGCAAAAGGAAATGTAGTATTTCAAAAAGATATTTATAAAATAACTTCCGATAATATAACTTATGATGATATAGAAAAAAAAATATTTCTCAAAAGTAGGGCAAAATTAACGGATGCGAACAATAATAATATCTTTGCTGATGAGGCAGTAATTTCTAAAGATATGTCAAAAGGTGAATTTAAAAGTGCAGGAATTATATTGAATAACGGTATTAGTATAATAGCACCTAAAATTGAAAAAATTGATAATAATAATTATTTTATGAAGGAATCTGATTATTATTTTTGTCCGAATGAAAATTTAAATATTGATTTATCCTATGATGAAATTATAAAACAAATAAAAAAAGAAAAGCTACAATTATTTTCAATACATTCAAAACAATCAAATATAGATAAAGGTAAAAATAAAATTATATTGAAACATATTTTTGTACGGTTTTTAAATATCCCATTTTTTTATTTACCTTATACAACAAGTTCAAGACCATTTAATACAAGAGTTTCTGGTTTATCATCTCCATCAATACACAAAAATACTAATTATGGTACATATATAACTTTACCGTTTAAATTTTATTTTTTTGATAATTTGGACATTAAATTTGAGCCGAATATTTATTTAGAAAAGAATTTATTACTGAATAATAATATTAAATATAATAATGGTAAAAATTTTATTTTTGATATTAATTTACAATATGCTTTTGATAATAATAAATCAAAATTATTTAAGAACGATTTTAATGTTATGGAAAAAGATGAAGGCGGTTATAAAAACAACAAAATTTATTTAAATATTTATAGTAATGGATTATTTAATGATAATGTATTTTATTATACGAGATTAAATTTTACCAATGATAGCTACTTTTTAAAGGATTATTTTAATAATTATGGTAAGATTCTTAAATCAAATTTAAATATAGTTAAAATACTTGATGATAATAATTCAGGTTATATAAATTTTGAAACTCTTATTTTTCAAAGAATTAGAGAAGAAAGAAAACTTAATAGTTTTAATAATCCATATTTAATACCAAGTATTTATTTTAATAGAAAAATTGATATTTTTTCCAATTATAAAAATAAAATTATTTTTAATAATGATTTTGTATTGTTGAACATTTTTAATGAAAAAAATAATGGTTATACTAATTTTAGATATTATACTGATTTAAAATATAATAGCATAATGAATAATATATACTATGAAAGTAATTTGAATTTATATTTTGATACCTATAAAATATATAATTATACAAATATTTCTAATAAAAATTATGATAAAACAAGATTAGTTCCAGAGTTTGATTTTAAAGTTGAAGTTCCTATGAATTTTTATAAAATTTTTATAAGACCAAAAATACAATATATTGTTGGATATGGTAATAATTCTGATGCTATTGATCTTGATAGTAAGGATTCTGAATTAACTATAAATAATTTATTTTCTAACAATAGATATAGTGGTTATAATCTTGTGGAAAATGGTAATAGAATAAATTATGGTTTAGAAGCAGAGTTGGATACAAAATTTGGTGATTTAAATTTGATTGTTGGACAAGGTTATAAAGATAAATTTGATGAAAAATATAAAATAATGAATTTTGAAAATAATGTTTCGGATATTTTGTCGGGTGTTTACTATAGATATAGAGATATTTATTTAAATTATTTATTAAATATTGATAATAAAAACTATAACTTTAATAGACAGGAAATAGTGTTGGAAGGAGTTTTTAATAAATTTTTATTCAATTCTAGTTATGTTAATATAAATAAAAATAAAGAAGAACAATTGAATTTTTATATAAAATATAAATTAAACGATAAAATAAGTTATGATTTTGAAATAAATGATAATTTAAAATATAATAAGATAACTATGTTTGAAAATAGATTGATTTATGAAGATGGTTGTTTTAAATTGCAATTTAGCGTAAAGAAAAGTGGATATGTCGATTCTAAAGAAAAAGATAATATATCTTTTAATTTTAATTTTAGGTTAAAAAATAATGTGTTATGAAGATAAATATTAATAAAAATCAGGAAGGAATTAGATTGGATAAATTTTTATATTCAAAATATAAAAATTCAAATATTATTGATATACAAAAATTTATAAAAAAAAAAGATATTAAAATTAATGATAAAAAAATAGATGTTAAATATATTTTAAAAGAAAACGATATAATAACTTTCAATGATTTTATAGAAAAAATTTTATTAAATCCAGACAAAACTACAATTAAAAAAAATAAAAATATTAGTGAAAAATATAACAATTTAATTACAAATAATATTATTTATGAAGATGAAAATTTATTTGTTATAAATAAGGTTTCTGGATTATCTGTGCAAGGTGGAAGTGGAATTGATGTTAGTATTGATAAAATTTTGAAAAATTTGAATACAATAGATACTAATTTAAAATTAGTTCATAGATTAGATAAGGATACAAGTGGAGTATTAATTATAGCAAAGAATATTGAGGCAGCTAATGCTTTGACGGAAATTTTTAAAAATAGAAAAAATATAAAAAAAGAATATCTTTTATTTACTTTTGGTAAGCCCACAATAAATAATGGAATAATTGATTTGCCACTTATAAAAAAATATAATAATAATGTAGAAAAAGTTTATGTTGATAAAGTAAATGGTAAAAAAGCAATAACAAAATATGAATTGATTAATTATTCTGAAAGATATAATATTTCTTTGATAAAAGCAAATATTTTAACGGGAAGAACGCATCAAATAAGGGTACATTTTAAAGAAATTGGATGTCCAGTTTTAGGAGATTTTAAATATGGAAATGGAAATAAGGTAAATATTGATATTGGAAAGAATTTATTTTTGCATTCATGGAGAATTTCTTTAGATTTGTTTGGAAAAGATTATGAGTTTGTGGCTGATTTGCCGAAATATATGGAAGATTTGAAAAATAAATTAAATTTTGATTTTTAATTTTGTTATGTTTATACAATTCTTATATATTTAAATTTGATAAAAGTAAGGAATTATAGTTATAATATAAAGTTGAAATAATCTTATTGTTTTTTAAAAATAAGGATATAATTTAATTGTTAATTAATAAAAAGTTTGAAATGTATTTAGCAATAATATTAGGAATAACAACATATGTTATATGTCATTATTTTCATGTAACAAATTACAAACAAATTATTTTTGGTGTAGTATTATTAACTACAATATTTTTTACTCCACATAATTAATTATTAAATAGGTTATATAATGAAAATTAAATTCAAAAAATTAAACGATAAAGCAATAATTCCAGAATACAAAACTGAAGGAGCAGCTGGTTTTGATATAAATGTTTTATTAGATAAAGACTCAGAAATTTTAAAAAAAGGTGAAGTAAAATTATTCAAAACTGGTCTGGCAATAGCTTTACCAGATGGTTATGAAGCACAAGTTAGATCAAGATCTGGGTTATCTTTGAAAAATGGTGTAATAGTTTTAAATGCGCCGGGTACAATAGATTCTGATTATAGAGGTGAAATTGGTATAATTATGACAAATTGTGGTCAAGAAGATTTTGTTGTTGAAAATGGTTCTAGAATTGCTCAAATAGTTATAGCAAAATATGAGAAAGCAGAAATTGAAGTGGTAGAAGATTTAGATGAAACAGAAAGGGGAGCTGATGGTTTTGGTTCAACCGGAATTAAAAATGATAATAAATTATGAAAAAATTACTTGTAATTATATATTTTTTAACCTATTTATTGAGTGTAAATTTTGTTTTTGCTGAAAATAATTTCAGTAATAAAGAAAAAGAAATAATAAAAAAAGTAAATAAATATTTTTTCGAATTAAAGACTATAAAAAGTAATTTTATTCAGTATAGCGATTTTGATGGAAGTGTGGCAGAAGGTATTTTTTATATTTTAAAACCTAACAAATTGAGATTTGAATATACAACTCCATTTAAAAATCTTTTAATTACTAATGGTAAAATTACTACTTTTTATGAAATGGATTTAGACGAAATTTCTAATATTCCAACAACTAGTACTCCTTTATCTTTTTTATTACAGGAAAAACAGGATTTAGAAACAATAAATTCAAATATTTTGACTATTGAAGAAAATGAAGATAAAAATTTAGTAATTAAAACCGAAAATATTCAAGATAAAAATAAATATTTTATAGATTATATTTTT
>CATOLK010000027.1 GCA_951801155.1 uncultured Rickettsiales bacterium
TAAATAAATTTAAAAATATTCAAATATTATTGATATTTGAATATAGTTTTATGCAACAGATCTAATATAAATATATTATAAATATTAAAATAATTTATAAATTAAAACCTTCTAGTTTTAACAATTTTATTTTTATATCTATACCACAAGAATAACCAACTAAATTGTGATTTGCACCAATCACTCTATGACAAGGAATAATAATTGGAATTGGATTACGACCAATAGCACCACCTACAGCTTGAGCTGACATTTTTAATTTACATAGTTTTTTTGCAACAATTTTAGCAATTTCTCCATAAGTTAAGGTTTTTACATAAGGAATATTATATAAAATTTTCCAAACAATTTTTTGAAAATTTGTACCATCTGGTAATAAAGATATTTCGTTAATTTTTGGATTTTTTTTATTAAAATAATCATCTAACCAATTTTTTGCTTTTGTGAAAACTAATAAGTTATCCTGTTTTTGGCAATTATCTAATAAATCAATTTGATTTTTAATTATTAGATTCGTTAATTCTACCCCATTGCTTACCAAGTGTAATTTACCAATCGGAGAGTTATAATCAGTGAAAAACATTCTTATATTTTTCTATCTATTTAAAATTATAAAATTCAATATTAACACGAAATTGGTGAACACGGCGGGAATCGGACCCGCGACAACTTGATTAAAAGTCAAGTGCTCTACCGACTGAGCTACGTATTCACTATTTTGGTGATCCCTACGGGATTTGAACCCATGTTGCCAGGATGAAAACCTGGTGTCCTAACCGCTAGACTAAGGGACCTCATTTTGTATTATAAACTATAAAATTTTATTTTTCAAGTAAAATTTTAATTTTAGGCACTACCCATTTTTTATCTTTATATTTTTGTTATTTTTGTTATTTTCTTAGTTTTTCGTTGTTTACGTCATTCTAGATTAGAATTTCTCAGAGATTTATTGCTTAGAAAATCTAATGTGAAATTACGTAAATAAAGACAAATCAACAAAATAAACATAAATAATAAAAATATTAAATAAAAAAATATTTTAATTATTTAATAATTTGATATATAAGTAAACAGCGCTATTCATAATATATGAACATTGATTTTTAAATAAAACATATTACAATTATACAAAAAAACATTTTAAAAAAATATGAGTGAAGAATTAAATAACATAAGTATTCAGTCTTGGTATACTCCAGCAATAAACGAAATCCAAAATCACATAAATAGAATAATATGGATTGAAAATAATGAATTTAAAAATAAGTATAATATCAACATTCCAGCCATTACTTTTTTAAGAAAAGACACTTTTATAGAAAATGGAGAATTTAATAACAGAAAATTTAATGAATTATTTGACGATATTGTAAATAATCTACCAAGAAATTTTGAATATAGTAGAAAAAATTATTATATATAGATAAGAAAAATCTAAAAATACGATTAGAAAATACAATCAAAGAAAGAAATGATAGCTGGAAAAAATATATAAACGATTTAGGCTATATAGATGTTTTGGCAGACATGTTATTGAAAAAACAGGATAAAATGATTAAATTTAATGACGATGTTTTAATAAAATATGTAAAAACAGAAGTTTTTAGTGCTAATAGCATTAATTATTAATAAAAATATTTTCAATAAAAATTATTCAAAATAAAAATAATGTGTGATTTAGGTAGAAAAAAAATAGTAAATAAATTAGATTAATTTATATAAAAAAATATAAAATTAATAGCTATAAAATACCAATTATATAGGTTGTTTTTACAGTAAATATATAATTATAACAATCTAAAAATAGCGAAAAATCAATATTTTTTACTAATTGAGGAAAAATCAACTTAATATTATGTCAAGACTTTTTTTGATTAAAAATTAAAATTTTATACTTGTAATAATATTTTAATTTTATATACTTTAAAGTAACATTTAAATAAAAGGTTTTATATGAAAAAAATATTATTGTTACCAGCAATAAGGGAAAAAATAGCTACAGCTTTTAAAAAAGCAGATGAAGGATCTTTATCAGAATTCTATAAAATTCTTGATAGTACAGAATTTTCTGGCGAATTGGAAAAAGATTATTCTGAAATAGAAGAAATAATTAAAAATACATTAGCAAAATTAGGCTTAACTAAAGTTTTGGAAGAATTTATTAAAATATCATTTGATAAAAAACAAGAAAGAGATACAAAAGTAAGTTCTAAGATATCAATCCAAGAATATATAGATAAAGAAGATTGGAGAATTAATGCTAATGCAAATACAGGTTATAGTAATGCTGGACTTGTAAATAATATTTCTGGAAAATTAATAGCTAATTATTGGTTAGATAATGTTTATAGTGAAGAAGAAGGAATGGCTCATAGGGATGGTGATTATCATATTCATGATTTAGACTGTTTAACTGGTTATTGTGCTGGTTGGTCTTTGAGACAATTATTGGATGAAGGATTTAATGGTGTAAAAGGTAGAGTTTCCGCAAAAGCTCCAAGACATTTTAGAACAGCGTTAGGACAAATGGCAAATTTTTTAGGAATTTTACAATCTGAATGGGCTGGAGCTCAAGCTTTTAGTAGCTTTGATACATATCTTGCTCCTTATGTTTTTAAAGATAGTCTTACTTTTAGGGAAGTTAAAGAAGCTATAACTAGTTTTGTATACAATTTAAACGTTCCAGCAAGATGGGGGCAGTCTCCATTTACAAATGTAACTTTAGATTTTACAGTGCCTGAAGATTTAAGAAACCAAATTCCAACTTGTAATAGTATACATTTATTTAAAGGTGTTGAAAATCAAGATTTATTAAAAAAAGCACAAGCAAGAGGTGTTAATTCTTTAGAAGAATTGACCTATAAACATTTCCAACATGAAATAGAAATGATTGATATTGCTTATTATGAAGTTATGACAAAAGGAGATGAAGACGGACAACCTTTTACTTTTCCTATTCCTACTGTTAATATAACAGAAGATTTTGATTGGGATAGCAAGGCTGCCAATGCTTTATTTGAAAATACTGCAAAAGTTGGAAGTTCTTATTTCCAAAACTTTATAGGAAGTCAATACATGAGAAATGAAAATGGTGAATTAGTGCCAAATCCAGAAGCCTATAAACCAAACGCAGTAAGAAGTATGTGTTGCAGATTACAATTAGATTTAAGAGAATTATTAAAAAGAGGAAATGGTTTGTTTGGTTCTGCTGAGATGACAGGATCAATTGGTGTTGTAACTATTAATATGGCAAGACTTGGTTATTTATGTAAAGATAACAAAGATGCTTTATTTTTTAGATTAAGTAGACTTATGGAACTTGCAAAATCAACACTAGAGAAAAAAAGAATTTTTGTTCAGGATTTATATGAAAGGGGATTTTACCCATATACAAAAAGATATTTAAAAGGTTTTAAAAATCATTTTAGTACTATTGGTGTTAATGGTATGAATGAAATGATTAGAAATTTTAGTCATGATAGATATGAAATTACTTCTGAAGAAGGAATTAAATTTGCAGTTGAAGTACTTGAATTTATGAGAAATAAATTAAAAAAATTCCAAGAAGAAACTGGAAATTTATATAATCTTGAAGCTACTCCAGCAGAAGGAACTACATATAGATTTGCAAAAATTGATAAAAAACGATTCCCAGATATAATCCAGGCTGGATTTAATGAAAATATTTACTATACAAACAGTAGTCAAGTTCCAGCAAATTATACAGATGATCCATTTGAAGCTTTAGATTTACAAAATGATTTACAGTGTAAATATACTGGTGGAACAGTTTTGCATTTATATATGAGTGAAAGATTACCGAATGGTGAAAGTGCAAAAAATTTGGTTAAAAAAGTTTTAACTAATTATAAATTGCCATATATAACTATAACTCCAGTGTTTTCTGTATGTTCAACACATGGTTATTTGAACGGAGAGCAACATGAATGTCCTCATTGCAGTAAAAGAACACAAGTTTGGACTAGAGTAATGGGATACCACAGACCATTTGATAGCTTTAATATAGGTAAAAAAGGTGAACATATGGAAAGGGTATTGTTTAAAGAATGTAAATGTGGAGGAAAGTAAATAAAATAAGAGTAATTTTATTATATTTAATGAAAAATGAATGTATAAAATATACTTGAGTTGGAGCAGAAAAATTTCTGCTCCAACTTAGAGGATTTGATAAAATTAATTAAAGCTTTAAATTTTCAAAATTTAGGGAAATTTAATGAAACTAATGAATATTACACAGATATAGATAAGTATATTTATAAAAAATAGAACCTGCTTAAGAATTAGAAAAACTGACAATGAAAATACGGAACTAGCATCTAAAGGTAAATCTAATGATTCTCTTGAAAGATATGCTAAAATAGAAAATAATCTAGATATCAGTATTAATTCTTATGATATATTAAAAATATGTTATTTTCCTTCGGATGCTACAGTTATTGTGTTGTTGATAAAACTAGAGTAATATATTCAAAAAAATAATATTAGACCTTCTGTATAAAAATATATTCAAATATCAATAATATCTGAGTATTTTTAAATTTATTTATTTTTATAATTGTTTATTCTTTAATGTTCTTTGATTTATTGCTTAGAAATTGTTAATCTGGAATCCAGAGAATATAAAGAATATTAAATACAGAAAAATATTTTAAAGATTTTTTATATTATAAAATATAGAAAAATTACCAATATCCTTTTTTTATATTAAAGTAATTTATTACTGGATTCCACATTAAGATTTTCTAGTAAGACAAGCTTACAAGAAAATCTAATCTGGAATGACGTAAATAAAGGAAAATAAAAGAATAAACAAATTTATTAAGTAATTCCAATCTTGAATGACTCAAATAATGAACAATCAAAGAATAAACAATCATAAAAATAAATAAATTTAAAAATACTCAAATATTATTGATATTTGAATATAGTTTTATACAGGAGGTCTAATAAACTTATCAATAAAATAACAAAGTATATTAGATCTACTGCGTAAAAAATTACATATTTATCAATAGCATTAAAGATAATTAAAAAACTATAGACAAAATCTCTAATATTTATCAAAATTCTGATTTATTACTTTTAATATAAATATTAATATAATCTTTGGATCGTAAAAAAAGAATTTTTTAGTCGTTACTTACAAATTTTTATAGATAAATCTAAACACAAATTTCGTGTTTAGATTAAAATAGATACCCAATATTATTTGTATCTGTACTGTTTATCTTAAATATCCTTTTAAGATAAATTTAATTTACTTAAATTTTATTTAATTTCAAAAAACTAGCTATTTTTACTCCTTTTTATTCCTTTACTGTCATTTTATTTTTATTCTTTGTTGCTAATAATTTATCATCAAATTCTGCAATTGTATCAGTCAAAAGATTGTTTGGCTTTATTTGTAATTTTTTTTCTTTTATAAGTTTAGCAATACTATTTTTATGACATTTTATAGCATAATCATAAATTGTACCATATTTTACAGGTCTTCTACGATCTCTTTTTCCACCTTGTAAAAGTATATATTTTTCAGATATTAAGGATTCTATTTCTGGCTGTAAAAGAAATAAATTAACAAGCCCTATCATATTATTTTTAATAATTAAAGGTATTGAATTTTGTGTTACTTTTAATTCTTTAAGTAACGATTTTATTTCTGTATCATCAATATAATCAAAAGCTGTTTTATTATCTTTATTTTTTATTTTTATATCCAAGTCTGGTTGCATAAGCAATAATGAAATTATTTTTTTATCTTTATTTATAAAAGCATTATGTAATATTGTATTTCCATCTTTATCTTGCTTATTAATGTTTTCTATACCAAGTTTTTTCAGTAAAATTTTGGCCATTTCGTTGTTTTTTTCTTTTAAAGTTAAATTCGATATATCATTAAAAAGACTTTCTTCTTCTAATAATAAAGAAATTGCTTCTGCATAATTATTTTTTTTGGCTAAAAAGAAATATTCTTTTATATCTATACCTTTTTGTTCAAGTAATAATATAATTATTTCTATATGTTTATTTTTGGCAGCATTAAGAAATACTTGAGTAAGTAAATCATTATATTCTTTTTTTATTTTTTCTTTTTTTTCTACTTCTTCTACTTCTTCTATTTTACTTTCCATATCTATTTTTATATTATCTATAATATACAACGCTATTACTGGATCAATAATAACTTCAAATAATTCAATTATTTGTTCTTTATTATTTAATGAAAAAGAATCGCCTCCAATATGATTAAACTCTACATATTTAACTAAATCAATATTATGACTAGAACATGCTTGTTTTAGTGTATTAAAATCAAATTTATGCATAATATTATTTTCAAATATACAATTAGCAGTTGTATTACTGAAATGAGCAGAAAAAATACTATCAATTATTTCCTTTAAAATTTTTTCATCATCGTATCCTTCTATGGCTACTCCTCCTACATCTACTGAGTTAAAGCAATAAGAAAGTAATTTTGAACAGAATTCGTAATCTTCGTTACTTTCAAGAATGGCTTTAGCAAATTCTTTAGTTAATGTATTATGATAACCCCATATTATACCAATTTCATTTAGAAATTCAGGGAATGATAAAATTTTATCATTCCTTATCATGGCGTTAGCTATACTAATACCATTATTATTTTTTTTGTAAATAAGATCACTTCCTTTTTTTATTCCTTCTTTAATTTCTCTTGAATAAAGGAAATGAAAAAATGAACCATTATAATCAGCTTTAAAAGATTCTTTTGTATAATTGTTTGTCATAGATATGTTATTTTTTGTAAATAAAAAATCATATCTAATATTATCGATATAAACAGAAAATGCTAAATTATTCATACCTAGTCTTTCTATTATATTTTCTTTTATTATTGTACTATTATAAAAATTATCACTAGAGCCAATTTTACAATAAAAATCCACCAATGATTTTCCTTCAATACCACTAAAATCTTTTTCTTTTTCTAACATTTCTTTAGCGAATAAACTTTCTTCATTATGTTTACAATAATTTACCATTGCATCTGTTATATTAGAATTAAGATTCTTTTCATCATCTTTAGGGTCAATATTTGTTGGAAGAAATTCAAATTTATAAGTTCCATCAAATTCTTTATCTACTTCGTCATTATTTTATCTAAAATATTTAATATTTTATCTGACATATTTTACTCCTTTTTAAGGTTAATAAAAATTTACAGAATATAATCTGTAACATTAAAATTAATTTTCAATATAAACTATAAAATTTATGATTTTTTTTTAAATTCACCTTAACATTATATTTTAAGTATATTAGACCTACTGCAAAAAAAATTAAAAAACTATAAAAATATGATTTTATTTTATATTATTTAATAATTATTATTCTCATTATAGGTTGGTATATAATCATCAAACTTTGAAGCGTCGGCATTAAAATAAAGTTCAATAGTTCCTATTGGACCATTTCTATGTTTTGCAATTATAACCTCACATTTATTTCTTAATCTATCCATATTATATTGCCATTTTTTTAAATCTTCAACTTTATCTTCCTTTGGTTTTTTTCTTTCTTCATAATAGGATTCTCTAAAAATAAACATAACTATATCTGCATCCTGTTCTATTGAACCAGATTCTCTTAAATCTGCTAATTGCGGTCTTTTATCTTCCCTTTGTTCTACGAGCCTTGATAATTGTGATAATGCTATAATTGGAATATTAAATTCTTTTGCAATAGCTTTTAAACCTTGAGTTATCTCTGATATTTCAAGTACCCTATTACCTCTTGAGGAATCATTAACTCCATGTATTAGTTGTAAATAATCGATTATAACAAAACTTAAATTTTCCTGTTTTATCAGTCTTCTTATCCTAGTTTTAATGCTAGAAATAGTTAGAGCCGGAGTATCGTCAATAAATAGTGGAACACTTGAAATTAAATCAGCTTTTTCAACTATTTTTACAAAATCATTATCTTCAACTTCACCTTTTCTAAATTTATCAGTACTTAAACCTGTTTCTATAGACAATATTTTTGCAGAAATTTGGGTTGCCGGCATTTCCAAAGAAAAAATTCCAACACTTTTTTTTTCTTTTCCTTCTTTAGCTTCTTCTTTAAATGTAAGTGCTGCATTATAGGCAATATTTATAGCTAAAGTAGTTTTTCCCATTGATGGTCTTCCAGCTAAAATAATTAAATCTGAATTTTGAAAACCACTCAACATTCTATCTAAATCTATTAATCCGCAAGGAATACCGCTGATATGGCTATCCCTACTTCTAGCTAAATTTATATTATTAATTGTCTCAGCCATAGGATTTACTATATTTAAAAAACCTTTTCCTGTTATACTTTTATTACTTAAATCAAATAGTTTTGATTCTGTTTTTTCAATCTCATCCTGTGCACTTCCCACATCATTACTATATAATCTTATAACAGATTCTTCATTTATCATCACAAGTTTTCTTTTTATAGCTAAATCTTGTATTAATTTTGCATAACTTACTATATCTACAATACCACTACTCATACTTAAAATTATTGATAAATAGTTATTACCTCCTATAGATGCTAAAATTTCGTTGCTATCAAAAAAATTTTTCAAAGTTATACTATCAGCTATAATTGAAGATCTTTGAATTGTTTTTGATATATATTTATATATTTCTTTATGAGCCAACTCATAAAAAAAATCATCACTTAAATAATCATTAACTTTTATAAAATAATCGTTATTGGAAATTATTTTTCCAAGAACAATTTGTTCAGCTTCTATATTATAAAGTCCTTTGTAAGAATTTTCATTTTTTTTGTCGTCTGACATAATTTTATACAGTATGTGCTATTTATTAGAATAATATAATATATTAAAAAAATAAAGTAAATAATTTTTATTTACGTAGATAAATTGTTAATTATTTAATTTTTTTTATAATTTTATATTATTTGTATTATTATAAATTATAATTTATTAGTAAAATTATATAAATAAAAAAACAATACTTAATAAATAAAGATAAGATCAATATAAAAAATCAAATAAATTATAATATTTATAAGATTATTAAAAAATAATACTTATATTTATTTTATGCAAATTTAAAATCTTGAATTATTAAAATTATATTATATAATAATTACTAATTATAAAAAATAATATTAGGACAAAAATGGAGAAAATTGATTATAACAATAAAAATTTATTTTTTAAAAAAAAATTGGAAGAAGAAATAGCTTTTGTAAAATATGAATATGATAAATTAAATAAAAATACTTACAAGAAGCTAAATGACAGAATATTATCTTTAAAATTTAAAAATCCTAAAAGTAAAATTTTTGGATCTTTGACCAAAAAAATAAATAGTAAAATCAAAGAAAGAAATATTAAATTAAAAAAATTAGACAAATATAGAAATATATTAGAAAAAACATTATATAAACTTTATTTTAAAGAACAAGATAGAATAATAAAAAAGCAAAATTATATGAAATATTATAAAATAAAAATTAAAAATTTAGAGTATAAAATGAATTATATAAAATTAAAAGAAAAAAAAGAAAATAACATAACATCTCTCAACAATAAAATTATAGAATATTATAAAAAACAAATAAAAATATATAACAATAAATTAGAGCAAATAAAAAAAGATCTTTTTGATTATAAAAATAGACTTTTTACAGAAAAATATAACAAATCACATCTTTTATTGGAAAGTAAGTTATTTAAAAAAATAATTGGTAAAAAACCAAATTTTATAAAGGAAAAATTCAAGAAAAAACAATAATTTTTATGCAGAAGGTCAATTAATAATTATTTTTCATAGTGATTTTTTACTAAATCATTCAAAAGCCTTACTCCAAAACCTGTAGCACCTTCTTTTACAAAATATCCAGCTTTTTCAACAAAAGCAGTTCCAGCTATATCGATATGTGCCCATTTATTATGACCGTCAATAAATCTTTGTAAAAATTGTGCTGCAGTTATAGAACCAGCATATCTAGTACCAGATATATTTTTTACATCTGCCACAGAAGAATCCATCATTCTATCATATTTACTTCCAATTTTATCAAGTGGCATTCTCCACGTTAATTCTCCAGTATTTTCAGTAGCCTCCCAAATTTCTTCTGCTAATTCATCATTATTTGTAAATAAACCCGCATTAATTTCACCTAAAGCAACACAAATAGCACCAGTTAAAGTCGCTAAATCTATAACAGTTTGTGGTTTAAATTTTGAAATAGCATAATATAATTCATCTGCTAAAATTAATCTTCCTTCTGCATCAGTATTTAAAATCTCTATTGTTTGTCCTGACATACTTTCAATTATATCTCCAACTTTTGTAGCATTACCGGATGGCATATTTTCAACTAAAGCCACTACACCAACAGCATTTACTCTTGCTTTTCTTTGAGCTAACAATTTTAATAATGACACTACAACAGCAGAACCGGCCATATCACATTTCATATCAAGCATTGCATTATCAGGTTTTAAACTAAGTCCACCGCTATCAAATGTAATTCCTTTACCGACAAAAGCAATTGGATCTTTAAATTCTTCTAAACCCTGCCACTTCAATACTACAAATTTTGATTCACAATCACTTCCTTGTCCTACAGATAATAAAGAACCCATACCAAAATTCGACATTTCATCTTCTCCGAATACTTCAACTTCTAATCCATACTCGTTTAATTCAGAACATAAATCAGCATATGTAGTTGGATTTATTATATTTGCAGGTTCATTTACTAAATCTCTACAAAAGAAAATATTCTCTTTAACTAATAAAAAATCTTTGTATTCTTGCTCTAATTTTTCGACATCCTTAACCAATAAATTTATATTTTCCAAATAAATTTTTTCCTTTTTATCTTCAGCTATATATTTATCAAATCTATAATTACTTAATTCAATACCTTTTAAGATACTTAATAAATTATTACTGCTTTCAGGTAATTCATTAGAATCTTTTTTAGTATTATAAAATAAAACTACATTTTTAAATTTATTTGAATTAAAATATTTAAACAGATTTTCACCAAGTTCTTCTAATTTTTTATTATCCAAATCTTCTTCTTCACCAAGACCTACAACTACTTTTAGTTTATTTTCACAACAAACTATGACTTTTTCATTATAACTTGCCTTGAAATTATAGTTTTTCTCCAAATTTTCACATTTATTTTCTTCAAAAAAATCTTTTGTAACAAGTTTTATAATTACTTCATTTTCTTT
>CATOLK010000028.1 GCA_951801155.1 uncultured Rickettsiales bacterium
ATTAGAAAAAGTGATTTAGCAAGAGAATCTCCCTATAATACCTATAAAATAAAAAGATTACCGCCTACACCAATATGTAATCCTGGAAAAGAAGCTATAAAAGCAGTTTTAAATCCTCCTAAAACAAAATATTTATTTTTTGTCGCTACTGGAAAAGGTGGTCATAATTTTTCGGAAAATTATGTTGAACATAAAATAAATGTTAGAAATTATAAAAAAATTAAGGATAGTATTAAATAATAAAACTATTTTATAAAAATTTTTAATATTTTTTTATTTTTTATATAAAAATATAGATTTTTAGTCAATTTATTGACTTAAAAATCTACTCTTAACTAAGTAATATACAAAGTCCAACATTTACATTTTGCTAATACTTTCAATTCCCAATAAATATACACAAGTTTCCATATATTTTTTGACCAAATAAATTAATGAAATTTTTGATTTTTTATAATCCAAATCTTCTTCATTATTTATACTACAAGTTGCATAAAAACTATTAAATTTCTTTGCTAAATTATAAACATAATCTGCCACAAAATTAGGAGCTTTTTTATCATATGCACTTTTTATAATATAAGAAAATTTAGATAATTCTAAAAGCAAATTTTTTTCTTCTTTAGTTTTAAAATCAGTTATTTTATAATCAAAACTTTCTTTATCACTAAAAATCGAAGCGATTCTGACTATACTATAAAGTAAATATGCTCCTGTTTTACCTTCGTAATTTGTAAATTGTTCCAAATCAAAAATATAATTTGATTCTCTATAGTTTATTAAATCAGAAAATTTAATACAAGCAACTGCAATTTTTTCTATATCTTCTTTACTAATATTTTTTGATTTTTCAGCAATTACATTTTTAACATCATCAATTAAACTTCTTAATTTTACAATTTCACCACTTCTTGTTTTATATGGCTTATTGTCTTTTCCATTCATAGTTCCAAAGCCACAATGTTCTGCTTTATGTTTTTCATTCAAAAATCCTATTTTTTCAGCAGCTAAAAATACTTGCCTAAAATATAATGATTGCCTTACATCTACAACATATAAAATTAAATCTGGGTTAAATTTTTGTAATCTGTCAAGAATTGTTGCTAAATCACTACTTACATACATAACGGCACCAGTACTGCTTTTAACTATTACAGGAGGAATTGTATCATCTTTATCGCTAATATCAATAATTTTTGCTCCCTGTGATTCTGAAATCAAGCCTTGTTTATTAAGATTTCGTAACATCATTTTTATTAAATCATTTACAGAACTTTCACCATTCCATAAATCAAAATGTGCCTTCAAAATATCTTCTGCAATCTCTTTTAAATCCTTAATTGAAATATTTGTAAAATATTTCCATAAAGTTAAATAAGGTTTGTAACCATTTTGCAATTTTACAATATTATCATGAACCTTTTCATCAAATTCTTTATCTTCTTTTGCTTTAGTACTAGCTGCCCTATAAATTTCAGTTAAATCTTCAGCTGTTAAATTCAAATCGTCAATTTCATCTTCTTTAAATCCTTCTTGAAAACATTTTATATTTGGATATTTTAACCTTATACCTTCAATCACCATTCCCATCGGTAATCCCCAATCTCCAAGATGAACATCACCTACAACTTTATCGCCGCAAAAATCATAAATTCTTCTTATACTTTCACCTATAGCAGTAGATCGTAAATGTCCAACATGTGGCTCTTTTGCAATATTATAACCACCAAAATCTATAACTACAGTTTTTTGTTGCTCTTCATGTTTATAGCCATTTTTTTCATCATTTATTGTTTTATTTATTATATCTAATAAAGTATTTTTACCAATGGTAATATTTATAAAACCAGGATTTGCAATTGAAACTTCTTCAAATAAATCCGATTTTTTTAATTCAACAACAATTTTTTCTGCTATGTTTTGAGGCTTATCATGCAGTATTTTACATAATTGCATCGCACAGTTCGTTTGAAAGTCGCTTAAATCTGGTCTATCTGAATATTGAAAATATGCATATTTTTCGTCATAATTTAAATTTTTAAAAATTTTTTTTAATTCTTCGTTTAATAAATCTATTATTGTCATAAAAATAAAATTTCATATAATATATTGTTAATATAAATATTTTTATGAAAAATGTCAAATAATTTTTATAATATAAGGTATCGCTGTATACATTTACTATTTCGATAGTAAAAAATTACTTATTAATTTATTAATTAATTTATTATTTTTTATCAGAAATTATTAAATTAGCTTAAATTTTAAACTTTTCTTCATAGTTTTCTCAAAAATATCTAAACTCCTGACTGTTATAAATTTATTCTAACAATTAAAGTATATTTTGTATAAAAATAAATAAATTAAATTAACTTTTCCAAAATAATATGAACCAGTACAATATAAATAATTTTCTTGACTTTCATTAAAATATGTGTATAATATAATTATTATTAATAAATTTAAGGAAAATGGAATATAAAAAAATAAATGAAAATATTAGTGATTGCGTAACAAGTTATTTAAATGAAATTGACAATGATAAATTATGGAAGATTGCTAATACCTTTTATATTTGGGATAAATACATAGATCTTAGAGAAGAATATGAAGAATTATTAAATGAATACAATGGAAATATAGAAAATTATAAAAATAATTTAAAAGAATATATTGAAAAATGTAAAAATTTTAAAGTGGAAAATCAAATAACAATCGGTAATAAAACATTTACTTTAGGAGATTATTATAGAATAAAAGAAAAAAATTTATTAAAACCAGCACCTTCGCATTCAGACAAAAATGATTATCGTACAATAGATGAATATTTCCCTTTTATTAGTGAAGAAGATGGTTTAATTAATTTTATATCTTTAATGAGTAATTTATATCCGAACATAGATTATTATTATATATATCACAATGGAAGAGATGGTGAATTATTCAATATAGACAGAGAATTAAAATCCAATTTAGTTGGAAATAAACCAAAATTTATAGTACATAATGACACTAATAATAATCATGCTGTTTTTAATATTATTATTAACGATAAAGTTTTTAATTTTGATCTAAGAGCAAAATTGCAAAATGATTATACTAGTTGCAGAAGTATTGCTTTGAAACTTTTAAAATATTATTCTGATTTATATAATAATAACAAAACAGATTTTGTTGAAATAGTAGAACAAGATTTTGAACAACTTGGTATTTGGAGTTATAGAGATATTGATATTTCCATACCAGAACATTTTTTTGCAATGTTGCAATCCGTATCGAAACAAAATATTATAATTGATTTAAATACTAAAGTCTTAGAAAAAATAAATGATCAAAATAGTAAAAATGGAAAAATATCAGAAATAATATTAGATATCGAAAAAAATAAAATTAGTATTATTGATAATAATATGAGATTATCTGAAATAGAAGCAGATATTAAAGATAAAGAAGATGAAGAAATAATATATGAATTAAATAATGAAAAAAAAGAAATAATAGATAAATTAAATATTAAAAAAAAAATAGATAAATTAAATATTAAAAAAGAAAAAATACTAAATAACATAAAAGAATGTCATGATGCTTTAACCAAAAATCTTATTTTGGAAAAATTATTGGATTTATCTTTAAATTCAGAAAAAATAGCACAATATATTCATAATCTTAATTCAATCAAGAAAAAATATGTAAAAAATATAAAACAAAAACAAGAATTAATAGAAGCAAAAAATACAAATATTTCATATTTAATGGATAGATTAGAGCATTTACTAATTTTAAAAGAAATAATAGATCAAAATTTAATTATACCAGAAGATATGTTTGAAAAAACGGTTAATGAAAATGGAAATTATAATATTGTAGATTTTAGTAAAAATAACTATATAAAGTATATTGAAAATTCTTTAAGTTCAAAAAATTATATAGCTGATGAAGATTTTACTAAAAAACTCAATGATATTTATAGAATTCAAGGAAAAGAAAAAATCTTGGAATTATCTGAACAACATGGTAATTTAAAATTAAATAAAATTATAGAAGAGTTTTTAATTGAAAAAGAGTTAGGTAATTTGTATAGTAAAATAATAGAACAAAATAAAATCAAAACAAATGAAGAAGATTGCAATAATAATTTAAGAAAAATAGAGCAAATAATAACAAGTAAAGAAAAATTTCAAAATTTTTATAACACTTTAAAAAATCAAGAAAAAACGTTAAGAGAAATTATTAATTCCAAAAATTTTGCTACAATCCTAGAATCGTTTAAAAAATCAGAGTCGATAGAGCTAAACTGAAATAATGTACTTATAAGTATTCGCTATTTTAGTAGATATTTTGCATAAAAAATTATATATTTATTTATATTATAAAATAATTAAAAACTACAAAAAAAATATATTTTTCAGCAAAATTTTGAATCTTGTTTTGAAATACTTCAATTTTTTAATATTTTTAATAATAAAAATGTATTACTTAGCATGTTTTATGTTAAAAATATTAAAAATTCTTGTCTTTTTTATAATATTTGTTTTTTGTGAAAATTTTTTATGTGAAAGGTTCAATATATATTAAGTTATAAAAATAGTGAATATGTATAAATTAAAAAGTTAAATTAAATTATTTAATAATATTTTTTTATTGATTTATTATATTTTTTATATAATAATATAGATATTAATAATTTTTTAAAAAATGGACAGTTTAGACAGCTTAAAAAAAGATATAAAATCCACTAAAGATTTACAAAATATCATTTCTACAATGAAAGCTGTCGCTTCCGTAAATATTAAAAAATATGAAAAAGCAGCGTTAAATTTATACAGATATAGAGATAATATAGATTTAGGTATTCAGGCAATCTTACAAAAATATCCTGAAATGTTAAAACATATTGATTATACTGAAAATATATATGAGCAAAGTAAAAAAAACAATATAGTAATAGTTATAGGTTCAAATCAAGGGCTTTGTGGTCGTTTTAATGATAAAAATGTTGAATTTTTTATCGAAAATGAATTTGAAAATAGAGATAATAATTATGTAATTGTAATAGGAGATAGGATAGAAGGTATAATTCAATCAAAAGGCATAAATATTGATAAAAAATTTAGCACTCCAAATTCCTTAAATAATATTACAAATTTAGTTTATGATTTATTTGAAATTATAGAAACAAAAAAATGTGAAATTAAGAAAGCGGTCATATATTTTACATCCTATAATACAAAAAATAACGGAAATTTAACTAAAAAGAAAATTTTTCCATTGGAAAAAAAATATTTTGAAAAATTGCAGCAAAAAGTTTGGCCAACTAATAGTATACCCTTTTGGAGAATTGAAAATAAAAATTTGATTTCTGATTTAATAGAACAATATATTTTTTGCAATTTATATTTTTCAATTTCAAATTCTATGGCAGCGGAACAAAAAAATAGATTACTTACACTACAAGGTGCTGAAGAAAATATAAAAGAACATATGGCTTCCACTATATTAAAATATAACCAAACAAGACAAGGAGTTATAACATCTGAATTGATTGATGTTGTAACTGGATCAAGATTTTTAAAGAAAAAAGTAAACTAATGAGTATAAAAATTGATAATACTATAGTAATTTCTGGGCCAACTGCAAGCGGAAAATCTTTTTTGGCATTGGAATTAGCAAAAAAAATTGATGGAATTGTTATAAATGCAGATGCAATGCAGATATATAAAGGTTTACCTATTTTATCAGCACAACCTAACGATGAAGAAAAAAATACAGTAGAACATAAACTTTATGGAATTTTTGAACCTACAGAATCAAATTCAGTCTTCAGATGGTTAGAATTAGTAAAAAACACAATTAATAAAACGATTAAAAATAATAAAATTCCTATTGTTGTTGGTGGTTCTGGAATGTACATTTCAAGATTAATAAATGGAATTAGAGAATTACCAGATACTGATGAAAATTTAAGAAAAGAATTAAATGAGTTATATGATAAAATTGGTTGGGACGAATTTTATAAAATTGTTAAAGATATAGATGAAGAAAGTTTGATAAATTTAAAACAAAACGATAAACATAGATTAATTAAAATTTATGAAATTTATAAAACGTCAGGACAAAAATTGAGTAATTGGGAAAAATTGCCTAATAATGCTATTTTTGATAAAAATAAATTTATACACATCAATTTATTTCCGGATAGAGATATTTTATATGATAGATGTGAAAAAAGATTTAAAATCATGATGGAAAATGCTGTTGATGAAGTAAAAAATTTTATTTTAAATTATAATGTCTTTAATGGAGAAAAATATTCTATTTTAAATACTATAGGATTACTGGAAATTAAAGATTATATTGATAATAAAATTAGTTTTAATGAAACTATTGATGTAGCAGTTAAAAAAACAAGAAATTATGCAAAGCGACAATATACTTGGTTTAAAAATCAATTTAAATCTCTTGACTTTTTAATAAATGAAATACCTAATAATGGTAATATTAATTATATAATTGGAGGCATTTTAAAATGAAAACCTATACAATTTTTATAATGGAAAATAAAAAAAATAGAGCTGTAGAAGATGTAATTTTAGTAAAGGAAGGTTTTAATTTTTTTGCTATGATTTTTAATATTTTTTGGTTATTATATAATAGATTATGGCTTTTTGCCGCTATTAGTTTTATTTTGATAAATTTTATACTTTCAATATTTTCTACATATGTATATTTTGTATTTCTATTGTTATTTGCTGTTTTTATTGGTTTTGAAGCAAATAATTTATTAATTTATAGATTTCAAAGAGAAAATTATACTTTTGCTGGATTTAGTTTGGGAAATGATGAAGATGACGCAAAAATCAAATTTTTGGATTCTATAAATAAGGAAAATAAAGATAAAGGTAAGATTATATATTAATCTTAAACTTTACAGTTTAAATATTCGATATTTTCATCATATTTAAGCATAGAATCGCATAATACAAGTAATCTAATTTGCTTGTTTTTATTATTTTTCAAATCCACCTTGATATATTTTAAAGCAGATGATAAATATTCTTTTTTAATAAAATCAATGTCATTTTTTTTTACACATTTCTGTATATATTCAAAAACCTCTTTGTCTTTTCTGTAAATAATCAATTTATAATTATTACTAGATATATCTTTTAATTTTTTAAAAAATACTATATCATGTTTCATTATTTTCTGAGCATTTGAAGTATATATAATATAATTATATTTATCGTCGGATGTTAAAGAATCAATAATATTGTCAGTTCCACTTTCGTTTAATTTTATAAATCCTGTTATTATTTCTAGATTTTTATTATCAAAGTATTCTATATAATTTCCCTCCAATACTCTACGTGGTCTAGCAATTATTTTAGTATTATCAATAGCATTTTGTATTAAGTTATCATTAATTACTAATTTACCTTGCTCCTGTAATTTATATAAAGTTGCTAATGCTACAGCTATATTTTTAGTTTGAAAACTTTCGAAAAGAGCTTTTGATTTATTTAATTTAATTTTTTTACTAAAACCACTAAATACAAAATTATCTTCATTTTCATCTTCTATAAACCATTCTCTCCCATATTCTACTGTATAGGTTCCCACTTCATCCTCTGCAACTCTTCTTATTTCCTCTAAAACATCGTCAGTTTGATTAGCGATAATCATAGGAATATTTTTTCTACCTAATTTAGCTTTATGATAAGCTGTAGCTTTATTACTATAAACTGGTTTATTATTTTCATCGTATAGAGGCATGGTTCCGTCATTACTACCAATACCATATTGTATAAAAGTTAAAATAGTTGCAATTGTTTCATTTTCTGAAAAAACATTAGTAAGATCATTTAGTCCACCATTTCTTACTTCTATTATCGAAAAATCTGCATTACTTTCACTAAAAGCTAAAATCATCATTACAATATCAAAACACCAAATCAAAACACCATCAAAATCCTCAGAATGTATACTTCTACCATGTAATAAATCCAAATTATCAGCTTCTTCAACTGCTTTTAAATAATCATCTCTTAAAATAACTCTATCATAAGTTTCTTTTATAATATTTAAATATTTATCAGTCTGCTCATCTTCTATATATTTTCCATTAATATAATAGTTTTCTCTATAACTAATGACAGAAGGATTTGTATAAACATTAACTTTGTAACCATTTTCCTCTAAAATGTATTTTAAAAAATTACATGTAGATCCTTTTCCATTAGACCCAGTAACGTGTATTAAATTTTTTACATTTTTTTCTGGATGTCCTAATTCATCCAAAAGATATTTAATTAAAACTCTATCTCTACCACAAGATCTTGAAGTCTTTTTTCTAAAAATTTTAGGACACGTTTTATAAAATTGTACCGAATATTTTTTATTATTTAAAATATTTGGATTTGCTCCGCAATCTATTAAATATTTATTAAAATCATTACTAATATTATATTTATTTGATTTAATTAATAATTCATTTAATTGCATTTTATCCAATTTTTGAATATATTCTTTAAAGAAATCCAATTTTTTTAAAAAAAATTCATTTTTATATACTTCTGCAATATATAATATCAAATCACCAAAATCAAAATTTAGCTCTTTAATAAAAAAATCAAGAAGTTCTTTATTTATGTAATTTTTCCTATTATTTATAATAATATCCATAAAATGTAATTTATGTTCGTCATCTATTTCGTTTTTGATTGAATTATATAAATTTATTAACTCTTCTTTACTATCAATTTTTTTTAAAATTGAAAGACCTTTTATTTTTTCAAAAAAAATATCGGTTTGTTCTTTAATCATTTTAATCATATTTTTTTAAGTAATAGCTATTTATTAAAATAGATATCTTAAATAAAAAATCAACCACTAAAATATTGTTAATAATAACTTTTAAATTAAAAAATATTAAAATAAATTAAAAGTTATAATGGAATTAATATTCTTTATAAATCTTTACGCTTTTTATGCAAAAGATTTAATCAATCATTAATAAATTTTTTTAATTACAACAAAAAATATAAAAAAAATTAAATTTTCAATTTTTAATTGAATATTTAATAAAACAATTTAATATATAAATATATTAGAAAATAAGGATGGTTATATGAATTTTTTTAAAGATAAATTTAATAAAAAATATTCTACAAAAAAAGAGGATAGCGACTTAGAGGATGAATTTGATGAAATTTATGAAGATAATCAAATTAAAATAAAAAAAGAAGATGGACTCTTTAAAAGTATTGTTACAGCATTTTTGTTAGCAATATTTATCAGAACGTTTTTATATGAGCCATTCCATATTCCTTCTGGTTCAATGAAACCTGGGCTTCTTGAAGGTGATTTTATTTTAGTTTCAAAATTTCATTATGGTTACGGAAGATATACAATTCCTTTTGGTATACCTTTAATAAAAAACAGAATATTTGACAAAAAATCTCCTAAAAGAGGAGAAGTAATAGTTTTTAGGTTACCATCCAATCCAAGAATAAATTATATAAAGAGATTAATAGGTTTACCTGGTGATAAAATAAAAATTGAAAACGGAATATTGTATATTAATAATGAAAAAGTGGAAAGAAAATATGTTGGTGAATACTATGATGAAAAAAGTTCGGAAGACTGTTTAGAATATGAGGAGAAGTTAACAGATAAAAAAGATATAAAAATACTGCAAAATAAATTTAAAAGTATTTTTGAATCTGAAAATATTAATGATGGTGATGGGGAGTTTTATGTACCAGAAGGTCATTATTTTTTTATGGGTGATAATAGAGATAATTCTCTTGATAGTAGATTTATTGAGACAGGTTACGTTCCTTATAAAAATATAGTTGGTAAAGCAAATATAATATTCTTTTCAGAAAACGATTCTTTTTTCAAATTTTGGAAATGGCATAAATCTATAAGATTCAAGAGGATGTTTAAAATTATTAAATAACATTTAATAGAAATGTATGAAGAATTAGAAAATATAATTAACTATAAGTTTAAAAACAAAAAACTTTTATTAGAAGCATTGACACATCCTTCTTTATCTTTTGATAAAAAGAAAAAAAGATTTAATTATGAAAGATTGGAGTTTTTAGGTGATTCTATATTGTCTTTTATTATAATTGAATATTTGTTTAAAAAACATCCGGATGAAACAGAAGGAGAGTTATCAAAAAGAAAAGCATTTTTAGTTGGTAAGAATACTTTATACGAAATAGCAAAAAAGTTAAGTCTTGGAAAATTTATGATTTTAAGTTTTGGAGAAGAAAATTGCGGTGGTAGAGAAAATATTAATAATCTTGAAAATTTAGTCGAATCTCTTATTGGAGCAATTTACTTAGATTCTAATTTTGAAAACGTAAAAAATTTTATATTAAATTTTTGGACAAGATTAGATGAAGAAAAAATAAAACCACCTGAAGATCCAAAAACAGAACTACAAAATTGGAGTCAAAAATACTTTAAAAAACTTCCAAAATATACAGTAGTAGATATTGGGGATAGTAAATCACCGTGTTTTTTGGTAAAACTGGAGGTTTGTAATTATAATCCTATTGAGGATACGGGACATTCAATAAAAGAAGTTGAAGAAAAATTGGCAAAAAAAATGTTGAAAATTATCAAAAATAATTCTAATTCTACCTTTTAGTATATTTTCTCTTATTTTTAACAATATTTATTTTTGCTAAGGAATGACTTTTTTGTTGTGTAAAAATTTTAAAAAAACTCTCAAGATCTCTGTCTTAATGGAAACAAAAAAGAAGTGAATAAATATAATTAAAAATTAATCTAAAATCCAATATTGAAATTAATACCAAGGTTATTATCATAGTTTTTATTAATCGTATAAGAAAAACCAACAGTAAAATTTAAATATTCATCAAGTATAAAAATATTGTTTAAATTAAAACTATGCGAATCATTCATGATAATATCATAATAATAGGTTATAGCTATATTATTGCAATCCAAAATGTATTGTTTATTATTTTTTTTATCAAAATCTTTGGAGTATTTATAATTAAGGTTTAAAATAAAAGAACTACTTAAAATTTGCTGTATATCGAAACCTATATTTAAAATATCTTTTATATTTTTCTTAGATATCATATAATCAATATAAAAATTACTTAAAAAATTATC
>CATOLK010000029.1 GCA_951801155.1 uncultured Rickettsiales bacterium
AATGTGGAATCCAGAAAATATAAACAAAGTTAAATATAGAAAAATATTTTAAAGGTTTTTTATATTATGTAATATAAAAAATTATTAATATTCTTTTTTCCTATTAAAGTAATTTATTTCTGGATTCCACATTAAGAATTTCTAAATAAACAAGTTTATTAAGAAATTCTAATCTGGAATGACGTAAATAATGAAAAATTAAAATTAAGAAATTCTAATCCGGAATGATGTAAATAATAGAGAATTTAAAAATAAACAATCATAAAAATAAATAAATTTAAAGATATTCAAATATTATTGATATTTGAATATAGTTTTATACAAAAAAACAAATATTATAAAAAAGACAAGAATTTTTAATGGGAAATGTATACTTTATATGTTTCCACTATTAAAAACATAAAAAATATAAAAAATTTAAGTATTCTAAAGTAAGATTTGGAATCTTATAGAAAATTTTATATTTTTATAGTTTTTTAATTATCTTTAATGCTATTGATAGATATTTAATTTTTTATACATAAGGTCTAATAACTAAAAATTAGAAAAATTTTAAATTAAAAAACAAAATTGAAATTATTTATACTTTTTTTGCTATAAAATTAGAAAAAACATAATTAAACATCAAAATGGTTCAGTTAATCCAAATTCTTTTTTTGCCTCCGCAGCTTCTTCTTTTAATTTTAACCTATTTATCCACCTAAACGAAGATTTAACCGCACGTTCTGCAGATTTCGCTTTATCTTCTATGTTTTTTTTATTTTTTACTATTTCTTCTTCTAATTTGTTATAGCTATTTACATTTCTTTTATATTTTTTAGAATTTCTTTTGTATTCATTCATCATTTCATTTATTTCTTTACGTTTTTCATTTGCTTCTTCCGCTGTTATTTTGCCTTCAGCAAAATTCTTTGATATTAGATTAATTTGTTTATTATAATTATTAGTAATTATATTTCTAGCATTTGCTTTAGCAATAACACCTACTGCTGCCGCATATGTTCTATAGCCAGCTCTACAACTAGCATTAGCCATTCTAATAGAATTACTTAAAGTTTTAAGTCCAGTATCTACTTTTTTCATTTTGCCGGATTCTGTTGCAGCTATAGCGAAACATTTTTCGAATATTTCTGTTTGTTTAATTAAATCAGGTTCAATACCATTCTTTGCCTTATATTTGTTAAATTCTTCCTCGTATAATGCACAAGCTTTAATACCTATATCAGTTAAAATAGTTCTCTGATTGTTATTAGCTTCATCTTTACCTAAAAGTTTTATCCTTTCATTAATCGTTTTCATGATTTCCTGTGATGTTCCATGGTATCCAGATTTCATTAATTTTATAGCCTTTTCTTTTTCACTATTGGCTATTTTATGATTCTTATATTTTTTTTTATTTTTTCTATACATTTTTCCTTCTTTTGAAAAAAGTTTAAAAAAATAAAAACTTGGTTTTGTTGGCCTTTGTGGTTCTCCATAACTTTTAACCTGCTTTAACGCTTCTTCTACAGTAATTTTAGAATTATTCATCATTACTTGAATGGTTTTTATATAACTTTCATATTTTTTATATGATGCTGAGATTAAAGCTATCTTAAGTTTATTAGTTAATCTTTGTACTTCTCTTTTTTCTTCATTTAACCCACATTTTACTATTTTCTTCACTAAATTTTGTAAATATTCATCGTTTTTTCTTTCACAAGAATATACCTCTTGTTTCATTCTTTTTTTATCTTCTTCTTTAAGATTACTAATATCGTCAGGTGCTTTTTTTATAGTATACTTTTCATATTTACGTTTAAACTCATCTTTTTTCTTATTACTTATATTTTTTAAACTATCCTCTTTTACTACACCATTTTCATCCAAATCTTTTGGTTTAATTATATCTAACTTAACCAATAACCAAGTTATAAAATCATCATTTTTTCCCAAATTCTCATACTGTTTTGTTGCTATTTCACTATATTTATTCTTTATATTTTCCTTTAAAAATATTCCTTTCTTAATTTCATCCAAAACACTTTGTGTAAAACCATCACTAATATCCGGTGCATTTTTTCCTATATATTGTTTATATTTTTGCTCAAATTCCCGTTTTCTTTTATGTACTAATGGTTGTACCATAGTATTAACCACTGCAAAAGTTCCATCATCACGTTTTTCCAAAGCTCTTGAGTGAATCATATTTAATTTAATCAATAACCAAGTCAGAAAATCATCATCATCTTCTAAATCATTGTATGATTTTAACTTTAGTTCATTATATCTGTCTTCTTTTTCTTTTATTTCTCCATCTAAAATACTAAGCGATGTTCTCCCATATGTCATATTAATCTCCATTATATATCATATATATAACATATATTTATATTAAATAATATTAAAAAGTCAAGAAATTTTATATCAAAAGCAAAAGCAAAAACAAATTTCTCAAAGAATTGCTATTCATAGTACTTATAGGAATTAAATTAAATTCATAATCATTATTTACAGATTCTCTTTTAAAACTATAACCAACAGTAAATAATCCGGCTTTATCTTTACCAAAAAGGATCTTATTAATAACAGGAATTTTATTTACTCCAAACAAAGTATTTAACTTTCCAAGTGGAGCTATTAATCCTTCGAAATCAAATTTTCCCGAATCCAAGTAATACTTACCACCGCAACTTATACCAAAACCAAAAATATCACTACTTTCAGCTAATAATTTTTTAACTCTTAAAATATCATCATTAAAATAAATTTCTGTTGATACTTTATCAAAATTCATAGTATTGTTAGATTTTAAATCATGTTTAAATTTTTCAGTAACAATATTACTATTCAAAATATAATTATAAAATTTTGCATTTTTTAAATCTTTAGTAATTACATTAAAATCATTTTTTATCTTTAAATTTCCCTTAAAATTAAATTTTTCATCAATTGTTCCATCGATATATAAATCACCACCTAATACTTTATTTGTTATATCAAAATTATTTAAAAAGTCTCCAATATTATTATAATTAAAATTTACCTGGTAACTATTTTCATTAAATTTTAATAAATTAAAAATTAAATTATTATTCGCTAATTTTGCAGTTAATCCTATATTATTTATTTTATTACCGGAATAACTTCCCAAAATATTAATATTTACAAAGTCATATTTTTTATTAATAATTAAGTCATTAAAATTTATATCGAAATTTATTTTTTTGTCAATTTTAAAATTATTTTTTATTATTGTATTTTTGTTATTTTCTTTATTTATATTAATTTTTTCACCATATATATTAATATTTATATCATTATTATCAATATATTCAAAATTAAAATCGTTATTGCCATATATAACATTATCGATATATAACCCTTTTAAATCTCCATCTTTTATAGTTCCAGTACCATTAATATTTATAATTTTACCATCAAATTTAATATTTTCTAGAGTAACCTCATTGTCAAAAATATTAATATCTAAATTTAGTCCTAAATTTTCGGTCTTTTTCTTTACAAAATCAACCATTGAAAAATCCATAAAAGAATCAGTTAAATCAAGTCCAGTTAGTAATTTATTAGAATTAATGTTTTTCAATAATTTAAACCCTATATTTGAGTTATTACTAAATAAAAATGTATTATTATTTTTAATATTACCTTTAATATCCATTAAAACATTTTTAAATATTAAATTGTTAAATGGAATATCAAGTTTTACAGAAGCTTCAGCTTGTCCATTTAAATAATTTTTTAAAGTACTTTTTATTTTGTCTTTACTTTTATAATCTATAAAATAAAATAATTCATGAGCATCTCCATGAGAATGCAAATCAATAAGTAATGATGGATTATCGCTTGTAAAATCTGTATAAATCGTACCATTTGAAATTTTTATATTCTCTGTTTTAGCTTTATTTATATAAAATTTCATATATTTATCAGTAAAAATAGCTTTTGTATCCATATTGCTAATAGGCGGAAATAATTCACTATAATCAAGATAAGCGTTATTAATATTAACTTCAGAATCAACTTTTTCAAGTTTTAATTTTTTATCGTTTTTATCATAATTTAATAGAAGACTCGCGGTAGCTTTTGATATTAAACCTGATTTAAAATGTTCTACAACCCAATCTCTAATCCCTAAATCGTCAAGAAAAACAGGCCATAACACATATAATTCATCAATACCAGCATTAGCTATGTCAAAATTTAGTTTAAGAAAATCTTTATTTTCAAACTCTGAAGACATAATAAAATTCATAATTTTATTTTTATTTTTATCAGTAAAAAGTTCTGCCGTTAAATTATTTAAATCTATACTTTTATTGTCCTTTATATAACCATTTAAAACAAAATTTTTATAATTTATGTTATCACCAAAAAATTGTTTTAAATTAAAATTTCCTTTTGGAGAGGTAATTGTAAATTTGCTATTTTCAATAGTTTTACAATTTTTTATAAATATATTAAAAGTTACATTAAAACTTCCTTTTACATTTTTAATGTAACTTTCTAAATTTGGTAATTCATCAAAAAAATTAGTAAGGTTATGGATAGAAAGATTATTTAGCTTTATTTCACAATCTATATCTTTATTTTTTTTAATAATACAATTATTTAAAGATTCAAATACCTTATTTTTATTATTTATTTTAGTTTTTAAATTAAAATTTAATGCAACATTGTTAAAATTTTTATTAATTCTTATATCATTTTCAATAATTTCAATTTTATCTAAATTTTTTGTATCTTTATTAAAAAAATATAAACTACTATTTTTTATAGTTAAATTATTAAAAAATAAAATATTATTTTCATTAAAATAATCTATAAAACCATCAAATATATTTGTTATTTCTTCATATTTTAAATTAACATTTGATATTTTTTTATCTTTTGAAAAATTATTTTCTAAACCATCATAACCGAGGTATGTTGTTACATCTTCTATTGCTACATTACTCAAAAAAAATTTACCAAAAATCAAATCCCATATTTTTATTCTAAAATCTATTTTTGGAAAATTTAAATAAATTCCTTTTACTTTAAAATCAAGATCTTTTACACTATAAACTATATCAAAGTGTTTATTTAAACTTAAATTAGCTTTTTCAAATTTAAAATTTTCTACATTTTTAGTATTACTTATTTTTGTATTTATATATTGATTTAAAGAATTTATTTCTCTTGGTTCTTTAAATATAAAAATTGCTAAAAATAAAATTGGTAATAATAAAGTTATTAATAAAGATAAAAAAATTTTTATCAATATAAATAATAAAGAAAAAACTTTTCTATCTTCTTTTATTAAAAAAATTTTTAGTTTTTTAAAATAATTCATAAATTATTTATCATTAATAATCATTATAAACTATAATTTTTTTCTTTTAATTTAATTTTCATTTTTACCTTATTTATCAGTTCATCCAAAGATAAATCTATGGTATTTTCTTCACCTAAAATTCTAACATTTACAGTATGAGAAGCTTCTTCTTTCCTACCTATTGTCAAAATATATGGAATTTTTTCTAAAGACATTTCTCTAATTTTATAGCCAATTTTTTCGTTAGAAGTATCAAGTTTTGCTTTTAATCCTTCACCAGTTAATCTATCATAAACATATTTTGCATAAGTTTTACTATCATCCGATATATTAGCTATGCCAAATTGCATTGGATTCATCCATAATGGAAATTTACCTTCAGTATGTTCTATAAATATTCCTAAAAATCTCTCTATGGATCCAAAAATTGCTCTATGGAACATTATAGGTTCGTGTTTTTGACCATCTTCACCAACATAACTAATACCAAATCTAGCCGGTAAATTCATATCAAGCTGTATAGTTCCTGCTTGCCACTCTCTACCTACGGCATCTCTTAAAACAAATTCCAATTTAGGACCATAAAAAGCTCCCTCCCCTTCAAAAATCGTGAATGGTAATTGCATTTTAGATAAAGTATCAGAAAGTGCTTTTTCACTAATATCCCAAATTTCCTCACTTCCTATTCTCAATTCTGGCCTTGTAGACAATTTAATTTTTACATTATCGCTTTCAAAACCAAAATCTTTATAAATATCAAGTAAAAATTGTATTAACTCCATACATTGGCCTTCCATTTGCTCTGGAGTACAAAAGATATGGGCGTCATCCTGTGTAAATTCCCTAACCCTTAAAAGCCCAAGCAAAGCACCACTTGCTTCGTATCTATTTACTTTTCCAAATTCTGCTACTTTTAGTGGTAAATCTCTATAGGATTTTAATCCCTGTTTATAAATCAAAATTCCACCTGGACAATTCATAGGTTTTATGCAAAATTGTTTTCCATCTTCTGTTTGACCTGAATAATTATGAGCCCCATATTTTTCCCAATGGCCGGAAATTTCCCATAAAACTCTATCCATAACTCTAGGAGTTGATACTTCAATATAACCAGAATTTTCTTGCTTTTCCCTCATATAATTTATAAGTTTATTATACATATATAAACCTTTTGGATGCCAAAAAGCAGCACCCGGCGCATATTCCGGCTCAAAATGTACCAAATCCATAATTTTACAAATTTTTCTATGATCCCTTCTCTCTGCTTCCTCCTGCATTTTTAAATAATTTTCAAGATTTTCAGCACTATCAAAAGCCACACCATAAATTCTTTGTAACATTTTATTATTATTATCACCTCTCCAATAAGCTCCAGCAACTTTTGTTAATTTAAAATTTTTTAAATATCTAGTAGATGGTACGTGGGTTCCTCTACATAAATCAACAAACTCCCCTACCCTATAAATACTTATTTTTTCATTTTGATCTAATCCTTCAATTAATTCAATTTTATAATCTTGTCCTTTCTCTTTAAAATATTTTAAAGCTTCTTCTCTACTCCAAATTTCTCTTATAAATTTTTCATCTTTCTTTATAAGTTCCTGCATTTTAGCGGAAATTACATTTAGATCATCTTCAGTAAATGGTTCATCTACATCAAAATCATAGTAAAATCCATTCTCTATAGCTGGTCCTATAGCAAATTTAACTTTTTCATTCCCATATAATTCCTGTATTGCATAGGCTAATAAATGAGCTGTTGAATGTCTTAGAATTTCAAGACCAGTTTCAGATTTTGTAGTTATTAATTTTATTGTTGAATTATTAGTAATATTTGTAGTTGATAAATCAAAAATTTCGTCATCTATTGTTATAGCAACCGGATTACCTGATATTTTATTATCTAAAATTTTAGAAAGTTGAAACCCATTAATTCCATCTTCAACTTCGTAATCTTTTCCAAAATAGTTTATCTTTAACATTTTTTTAATTTAAAATTAATAACTTCTGTAAAGACCTGTTAGGTCCAAAAAATTATAACATACTTTTTATAAAAAGTAAAGAAAAATTTAATTAATTTTATAACTTTTCTCTTATTTTACCACAAATCTTACCTAAAACATCTTCCAACATTTTTTCATCCACACATTCCACCATAACTCTCAATAATGGCTCTGTTCCAGATTTTCTTACCAAAATTCTTCCAACTCCCTCCAATTTTTTACTATATTCCTCAACAAAAAATTTCACATCATCCAACTCAAGTGGATTTACACTATTTCTGTCAAATCTTATATTTTCCAATTTCTGTGGAATTGTTTTATATAAATCAATTAAATCACTTATATTTATATTTTTATTACTTTTTCTTTTCAATTGTAAAAAAGCCAAAACCTGCAAACCAGAACAAATTCCATCACCTGTTGTTGAATAATCTCCTAAAATAATATGTCCAGATTGCTCGCCACCCAAATTATAACCATTTTTTCGCATTTCTTCACCCACATATCTATCACCAACTTTAGTTCTAATAATATTTAAACCAAGATTTTTTAGATAAAGTTCAAGACCTAAATTTGACATTTGAGTTACTACTACAGTATTATTTTTTAAACTACCTTCATTAACCATTTTTGTTGCTATCAAAGCTATTATTTTATCTCCATCAACAATTTTTCCTTTTTCATCAACTACTATTATCCTATCTGCATCACCATCTAAAGCTATTCCTATATCAGCCTTCTGTTCCATTACTGTTTTTTGTAATAATTCTGGTTTTGTAGAACCGCAGCCATCATTTATATTGGTTCCATTTGGTTCAACTCCAATAGTTACAACTTCTGCTCCTAATTCCCTAAAAACTGATGGAGCTATTTTATAGGCAGCACCGTTAGCACAATCTAAAACTATTTTTATACCATTCAGTGTAGAGTTTGTAGAAAAAGTTGATTTAATATAATCTATATATTCTTTTTTATAAATATTTTCATCAATTTCTGCTACTTTTTTAATATCTCCTTCCTTCAATAAATTATCTGCTAAAATATTATCAATTATTGTTTCAATTTCCTCTTCTTTATCATCGGGAAATTTAACTCCATTAGAATCAAATAACTTTATTCCATTATCATAGTATGGATTATGGGAAGCTGTTATCATAATACCTAAATCACTTTGTGTAGATTTTGTTAATGTCGCTACAGCAGGTGTTGTAATTACTCCTAATTGAAGTATTTCCTCAATTCCACCTGATTTTAGTCCATTTATTAAAGCAGTTTCTAACATATCTCCTGATATTCTTGTATCTCTTCCTATTATTACTTTATATTTTTCTTTATTTTCTTTTTTTAAAATTTTTGCAATTGCTAAACCTAATCTTGAAGCAAAATCACTGGTCATGGGAAAAATATCTGCTTTTCCCCTAATACCATCTGTTCCAAAGTATTTTTTTGACATTTAAACTTTAATTGTTAATAAATTTATAATTCTATTGCTTTTTTCACAACTTTAAAGGCTTCATTGTAAATAATTTCAATACTATTAGCTAACATAAAACAAGGGCTTGTAATAATTTTATTTTTTTCATCAACACAAATATCGCCACTTTCTGTATCTCTATGAAAATTTCCTGTTTTTTCAATAATTTTTGATATTTTTTGATTATTTCCTATAGTTATAGTTATTCCATTTAAACTTTTTGCTAAAATCATAGGAGCAATACATAGAGCGCAAATTGGCTTTTTTTGTCTATAAAATTCATTTATAATTTGCTTAACATTTTCATCCACAGCATAATTTTCATCTCCATTTATATTTTCTTTTGTAAAAAAAGTAGAAATATTTAAAGCAGAGCCAACACCGCCTGGAAAAAACAATATATCAAAATCATCAACTTTTAACTCAGCAATATTTTTTATAGCACCATTCCTAATTAATCTTGCAGATTCCTGCATAACATTTCTTGTTTCATTTTCAACTATTTTACCAGTCAAAAAGTTATTTACTCTATATTGTGGTTTATCTATTGAAAAACATTCATAAGTACAGCCTAGTTGTTTTACTGCTAAAAAAGAATAAAGAGCCTCATGCACTTCTGTCCCATCTAGACCACCACATCCTGATAATATAAAAGCTATTTTTTTCATTGTTTATTATTTTATTGATAATAATTATTATAATGAAAGTTTTTAAAAATGCAAGAAACCAGATAGAGATATCTAATATATTTATATATAATTTAAAGATTAGCAGTTATATTTTTAATATCATTAATAAAAATCCATTAAATTAGCAATTTTACCAATTGTATATGTTGGAATAGCATTATATTCAGATAAAAGTTCAAAATAATTAGTATTTCTCAATTTATTGGCCGTCACTCCAGTCTCTGTAAGTAAAATAGAATCAATTCCGACATTATTAGCTCCCTTTATATCAGTTCTTAAAGTATCACCAATCATTATAACTTCATTTTTATTTATTTTTCTGCCAATTTGTTCTTCTATAGTCTTAAAAGTAAAATCGTAGATATTTTTATTTGGTTTTCCAAATTCAAAAACTTCACCGCCCAATTCCTTGTATTTTTCTATTATTGTTCCCTGCCTTATTACAAAATTTATTTCATTCGTATTAACATCTATTTCTTGAGCTGTTAAATCCGGATTTGCACTTAATAGTGGTAATTTTTTATTAAAACAATCGTTTAAATAAGGTATAAATGGTTTTATATTTACACTATCCCAATTTCCGTTTTTTGATTTTTTAAATATATTTTTATCATCTTTATAATTATAATATTCTTCTTCCGTCAATTGAGGTGATGAAATATATATAAAATCTGCCTCGTCCAAATTTTCCACTACTCTATATTTAGTATTATAAAATATTGGTGTATTTTTAGATCCAAAAATATACACTTTTTCACAATTTTCTTTATTTTGAAACTTTATTTCTCCATTTTCCAGTGTTTTTTTTATAACATCGCCAGATGTAATAATTCCATTACAACATTCTTCTGGTACTTTTGTTTTTAATGAATAACTGCTGGGTTTAGAATTGTTTGATAAAATGTAAACTATTTTACCACTATCTTTTAATGTTTTAAGTATTTCTAAGGCTTTTTCATAAAAAGTTTTTCCATCCCATAAAACTCCATACATGTCAAATAAAAATATATTATATTTGTCCATATTGTGTTTGTTATTTAAATTTTAATTAGTTTAAATTATTGTATTATAAAAGTCAAATGTAATACAAAGAATATTAGACTCCATACATAAAACTATTCTTATTTTCTATATATATATTTAATAATTTTTATTTTTATGTCTTTCTTTTTTTATTGAATTTGTTATTTCTTT
>CATOLK010000030.1 GCA_951801155.1 uncultured Rickettsiales bacterium
CTTTAAAATATTTTTCTATATTTAACTTTGTTTATATTACTGGATTCCACATTAAGATTTTCTAGTAAGACAAGCTTACAAGAAAATCTAATCTGGAATGACGTAAATAATGGAAAATTAAAAAAATAACAAATCCAATAAAAAAAGAAAGACATAAAAATAGAAATTATTAAAAAATAATATATATATATACAAAAAATAAGAATAGTTTTATGTAAGAGGTCTATTATACTTTTAAAAATTAAAAAAATATACAAAACAAAAAATACTGTTAAAAAGTATTGCTTTGTTGATTTTTTAAAAAATAAATTTATATTACAATTAATAATTTTAAATTAATCAAGAAAAAATACACATTAATTTAATTAATATTTAACAATATTTAGGTACAAAATGAAAAATAAATTATTAATAGATGCAGCTTTTCCAGAAGAAACAAGGGTAGTATTAGTAAATGAAAAAAATACACTGGAGAATATTGATAGAGAGACATCGTCAATAAAACAACTTAAAGGAAATATATATTTAGCAAAGATTTTGAGGTTGGAGCCTTCTTTACAATCAGCTTTTATAAATTATGGTGGTGATAGACATGGATTTTTACCGATGTCAGATATTCATCCAGATTACTATAATATTCCAGAAGAAAAAAAGACAGATTTAACAGCTGTTAAATTTTTTAATATAATAGATAAACATTATGATTTATCGCCTGTAGTAATGGATAATGAAGAGGAAGAGATAGCTACAGAAGCTTCTGATGCAGATTTTGCTGAAGAAAATCTAGTTCCATTAGACGAAAATAACGAACCTATATTAGCTGAGGAAAAAAATACAGATGATAATATTATCGAAGTAGAAAATGAAAATATTCCAAATGAAGATACAAATAATCAAGAAGTAGAAGATTATAATAGTAATCATGAGGAACACGATGAAAATGAAGAAGAAAAAGAAAGTGTAAAATATAGTGATTTTAAAAAGTATAAAATAGAAGAAGTTCTAAAGGAAGGGCAGTATCTTTTAGTTCAAGTTTTAAAAGAAGAGAGAGGAAATAAAGGTGTTGCTTTAACTACTTATATTTCTATTGCAGGAAAATATTCTGTTCTAATGGCAAATGTTGAAGGAAAGGGTGGAATTTCAAAAAAGGTTACGAATTTAAGGGATAGAAAAATTTTAAAGAATATACTCAATACTTTAAACCCAGATAACACTAAATCTGTTATAATTAGGACTGCAGGAATTGGTAAAAAACCAGAAGAAATTTTGAGAGATTATGTCTATCTATTAAGGTTATGGAAAGCAATTAAACAGACTGCTTTAGAATCAACTGCTCCTGCCTTTATACATACAGAAGATGATATTTTAAAGAGAACTATAAGAGATGTATGTAATGATAGCGTTGATGAAATTATAGTTGAAGGAAGTAATGCTTATAAAGAAATTAAAAATTTATCAAATTTAATAATTCCGGAACAAAAAATTAATATAAAAGAACATTCAGATAAAATTCCTTTATTTTATAAATATAAAATAGAGGATCAGGTCAATCAGCTTTATAGTAATAGAGTTGAACTACCATTGGGAGGATCGATAGTTATAGATCAAACAGAGGCTTTAGTAACTATTGATGTAAATTCAGGAAAAGCGACAAAGGAAAAATCTGTTGAAGAGATGGCTTTGACAACAAATATTGATGCTGCAAAAGAAATAGCAAGACAATTGAGATTAAGAGATATAGGTGGATTAATAGTTATTGATTTTATAGATATGTTTGAAAATAAAAATAGGAGAGCTATAGAAAAAATAATGAGAGATGAAACTGCTATTGATAAAGCAAAAATTCAAATAGATAAAATTTCTATGTTTGGGCTTTTAGAAATGTCAAGGCAAAGAATAAATACAAGTTTCAATGAAAAAGTCAATGAAAAATGTCCCTATTGTGAAGGTCATGGTACTGTAAAATCAAGATATATTGCATCAAATAATATATTAAGAGCAATAAAATATACAGTAACAAGAGAAACTAATGTTAAAATTGTTAATGTTTTAACATCGAAAAATATGATTAATTTTATGTTAAACTATAAAAAAGCTAATATAGCTGAAATAGAACAAAATTATGGTATATATGTAATGTTTACTATTGATGCTAATAAGCAAAATAATAGTTTTGATATTACAAGAAGAGAAGAATTAACCGCAGATGAAAAAAGGGATTTATGTCCAAATTTCCGTATAGGGAAAGTAAATGAACTGTTTGATGATGATTCTTTGTATAATAGTGATAGTGATGAATATGATGTAATTTTTAATAGTGATTGTTATTATGAAAAGACTGCAAACACAACTAATAATACGACAAAGACTTATAAAAAGAGAAATACATCAAACAATAATACAAAAACAAGCAATAAAAAATATAGTAGTAGTAATAAAAAATATACTAAAACTTCTAAAAATACCAAAACAAAACAGGGTTTATTTGGAAAAATAAAGAAATTTTTTGGAGTTGGAAAATAATATTGTTTAATAGTTTTTCCTCAAAATTTTTTATTTTTGTATATATTTATTATTTTAATGGCAGGCTTTATCGTTTTTTAACATTAGTTAAAAAACGATAAATGTTAGTCATATAATATATTATATAGTTAATATTTGATATTTAAATATATTGTTCAGTTGTTAATAATAATTTATTAGGTCTCCTATATAAAAATTTTCCAAAAAACAAATATTATAAAAAAGATGATGATTTTTTATGCAAGAGGCCTATTGTTAAAATAAGTGATATGATATGTAATAGAAAAAAACTTCAATGTATTGGTAAAAATTGTAAAATAGAAAATAACAAATAGTGAACAATTATTCAATAAATTTTACTTGAAAAATAAAATTTTATAGTTTATAATATCAAACGAGGTCCCTTAGTCTAGCGGTTAGGACACCAGGTTTTCATCCTGGCAACATGGGTTCAAATCCCGTAGGGATCACCAAAATAGTGAATACGTAGCTCAGTCGGTAGAGCACTTGACTTTTAATCAAGTTGTCGCGGGTCCGATTCCCGCCGTGTTCACCAATCATTAAACCATCAAATTTATTTAATTTTTTTATTAATATCTTGTTTTTAATGTGTTTTATATTTTATATAAAGAATATAAATTAATTTCAATTTTGTTTTCAATATATTTTGTCTCTTTATTTTTTATTTAAAATTTTCTTATCAAAGAATTTATATTTTCTCATATGTGATGGAATAATAAAAATAAGGAAAATTTCCACAAAATTTCAAATCTTATTTTAAAATACTTTAAATTTTTTATATTCTTAATGGTGAAAGTGTATTTCAACATATTTCCTATTAAGAATATTAAAAGTTTTTGTTCTTTTTGTAATATTTGTTTTTGTGGAAATTTTTTATACAGAAGGTCTAATAATTAATATTAGACTTCTTGCATAAAACTATTATTATTTTCTATATATATTTAATAATTTTTATTTTTATATCTTTCTTTTTTTATTAGATTTGTTATTTTTTTGATTTTCTTTTATTTACGTTATTCCAGAGTACAATTTTTTAATAAACTTGTTTATTTAGAAATTCTTAATGTGGAATCCAGAGAATATAAACAAAGTTAAATACAGAAAAATATTTTAAAGGTTTTTTATATTACAAAATATAGAAAAATTATTAATATTCTTTTTTGTATTAAATTAATCTATTACTGGATTCCACATTAAGAATTACTAGACAATAAATTGTCAGTAATTCTAATCTGGAATGACGTAAATAACGGAAAATTAAAGAATAGATAATCAATAAATTTAAAAATATTCAAATATTATTGATATTTGAGTATAGTTTATGCAAGAGGTCTATTATTTATAATTAAATTTAACAAGAATAATAAAATATAGATAAAACCTATTTATTCAAAAAAACTTGATTTATAAAAAATAATAGGTACTACTATTAGTAGTTAATTTAAAAAAACAAAATGCAAGAAGAACAAAGATTTAAAACAAGATCAGCATCATATATATTTGTAATTGAAGATAGTAAAATTTTGCTTCAAAAAAGAGCGGGAACAAATTTTATGTGTGGTTATTATGGAATACCGGCAGGGCATTTAGAAAAAGGTGAAGGAGCGACAAATTGTGCTATTAGAGAATTAAAAGAAGAAACTGGTTTGATAGTTAAAAGAGAAGATTTAGAACTAAAATATGTTTTAAATCGTGTTTCCGGAGAGGAAGAGTATATTGACTTTTTCTTTACAGCTAAAAAATATTCCGGAACTCCAACAATTACAGAACCAAATAAATGTGATGATTTGAGGTTTTTTGATTTAAATAATTTACCAGAAAATATTATCCCATACATCAAAGATGTTCTCGATAATATGAAAAAAGGTATTATTTTTAGTGAAATTGGCTATTAAATTAACTCTAATATTATTTTTAACTTAAAATTTTACTTATTTTTGCTATTCGTGCGAAAAATTACTATTTTAATGACAATTTTTTAGACGAAAAACAAAATGTTTTAAAAATAAAAGAACAAAATACATTATAAAGTAATATCGAGGTTAAAATTATTAATTAATCTATCGATTTTACAACTTAGAGTATTATAATGGGAATTATAATATTTTGATTTGCAATAGGTAATGTTAGAATGCTTATTTGCTGGACAATTAACTATACTTATTTCAATTAAATCTACATCTTTTAAAATTCTATTACCTTTATTATCAAAGTAGAAATCATTTACTCTATAGCCTATGCTTAAACCTTTTATAAAACCACTTTTTACATAAGAATAAATGTTATCATTTGTATTATTAATTTTTCCCTCGACATATAAACCAACTGAATCTTCTTTAATAATGTTAAAATTTCCTATTATCTTTTGTTTATCGTGTTGCCATAAAAGATTTATGTTTTTTATATTATTATGTTTAAGAGAATTTTTAAAAGCGCCATTTAGTATAATATCGTTATAGCTATCTTTTACATTAAATACACTGGCATAACCGTAAAAAGTACCATTTTGTGTAGAAATATCTTTTATAGATTGTTTATATTCTAGCATTTTTATAGAAAAATAATATTAAAACTATTTTTTTTATATTTTTTTGTTTTGGAAGTATAAAAATCTTTTTATTTTGTGTAAAAACTACAATTTCAATAGATTTAAATAAATATATATGTTTGTATAATGGATCTTCTGTATAAAATATTCCATAAAAACAAATATTACAAAAAAGATAAGAACTTTTAATATTTTTTATAGGGAGTGTATCAAGATGTATTTCTATTATTGGAAATATTAAAATAATATATATGAATTGTTGTTAATGAATAAAAAAGATAAAAAATCGGTATTACTATTGATTTCTTAAATATCTTGACTTTTTTTATTTTAATTGTTTATATTACTAAACATTGGTTTTTTAATATAAAAAATGACAAAATTTATAAAAATAATAGAAAAATATAGACAATATTCCTCTTCTATTGCTAATCAGGGTTACAAATTTGAAAGACTAATGAAAAATTTTTTAGAGACTTTCCAACTATATAAAAATTTATTTGAAAATGTTTGGTTATGGAGTGATTTTCCATTTAAAAATCAATTTGGCGGGCATGATGTGGGAATTGATTTGGTTGCTAAAACAAAAAACAATGAATACTGGGCAGTACAATGTAAATGTTTTAGAGAAGATACTTATATAAAAAAGGAAGATGTAGATAGTTTTTTATCAACTTCAGCCAAAAGTTTTTTAAATGAAAATGGAGAAAGAATAAATTTTATTCAAAGATTGTGGCTATCAACTACTGATAAGTGGTCAAAAAATGCAGAAGATACTTTGGACAATCAAACACCAAATGTAATAAAATTGGGTTTAGATTATTTAAATTCTACAGAAGTGGATTGGGAAAAACTTGATGAAGGAATAAGTGGTGTTAATGCTATATTACCTAAAAAAGCGCAGAAATCACATCAGATTCAGGCTATAGAAAGTGCAAAAAAGTATTTTGAAAATGGTAATACTAGAGGAAAATTGATTATGGCTTGCGGAACAGGTAAAACATATACATCGTTGAAAATTGCTGAAATGTTGGCTAAGGAAAAGTTTATAAAGATGCTTAATCCTCTCTCTCTCTCTCTCTCTCTCTCTCAATGTAATTACTTTAATGACTTTAAATGTCTTTTTTTAGTACCATCTATTGCTCTAATAACTCAAACACTGCGGGAATGGTCTGAACAGGCGGAAGTTCCTATTAATGCAATTTGTATATGTTCCGATTCCAATGTAAATAGATTAAATAATTCAAAAGAGGATGGTGATGGTTTTAATATAAAAGATATAGGGTTTCCAGCGTCTACTAATGTTAATTCTATAGTTAGAAATTTTGAATTAATTAGAAATAGAAAAAAATTTGATCTGAAAAATAATATTGAGAACGGAATGACTGTTGTATTTTCCACATATCAATCTATAGATGTAATTTCAGAAGCACAAAAAGAATTGAATAAAAAATATAATAAAGAATATGATTTTGATTTAATTATATGTGACGAAGCACATAGAACTACAGGTGTAATATTGAAAAGCAGTGTAGGTAAAGACGAATCATATTTTACAAAAGTCCATAATAATGATTTTATTATAGCAGATAAAAGAATATATATGACAGCCACGCCAAGATTGTATACGACAGACGCAAAGAAAAGGGCAATAGAAAATGAAAATATAGATATTTTGTGTTCTATGGATGATGAAGATATTTATGGAAAAGAAATTTACAAACTTGGTTTTGGAGAAGCAATTGATAAAAAATTATTGACTCCTTACAAAGTTTTTGTGCTTTCCATTAAGAAAGAAGATGTCATAACTAGTGATATAATAGAAAAAATAAAAGAACAGAATAAAATAGCAAAAGAAGAAAAAAATGGAGAAGAGATAGAAGAAGATGATGTTGCTAAATTAATAGGTTGTATAAATACACTTTCTAAAAAAATGGCTGATAGTGGTGAATATTTTAAATTGCTTGATCCAGAACCTATGAAAAAAGCTGTGGCTTTTTGTAAAAAAATATCTATTTCAAAGGGAATAGAAAAATTCTTTAATGATTTAGTAGATGAAGGTTATTATGATAAATTATTTAGTAAGGAAGAAGAAACTGTTATAGTAAGAGCGAAACATATTGATGGCGGCATGAGAGCTAGTGACAGAGAAAGTAACTTATTTTGGTTAAAGGAAGAAGAAAAAGATAACGATAAAAATATATGTAAAGTTCTAACTAATGTTAGATGTTTATCGGAAGGTGTGGATGTACCATCATTAGATGCTATTATGTTTTTGTCAGCAAAAAATTCTGAAGTGGATGTAGTGCAAGCAGTAGGTAGAGTAATGAGAAGGGCAGAAAATAAACAATTCGGTTATATTATAATTCCTGTAGTAATTCCCTATGGAGAAGATCCAAAAAAATATATGGATAGATCAGATAAATTTAAAGTTGTATGGGATGTATTGAATGCTCTAAAGGCTCATGATGATACTTTTGAAGCTCACATTAATTCTTTAAGCATAAATGGAAATAATGAAAGTAACGATTCTGGTACAATAACTATTTATGATGGCAGCGGTAAAAAAAGGAATGATGAAGATAAAATTGATGTAATAGATGTTAAAAAACAATTAAGTTTATTTGGGGATTTAAGAAACAAATTTTATGCTAAATTAACGGAAAAATTTGGTTCTAAAAAATACTATAAAATATGGGCTAAAGATGTGGCAGAAATTGCTAAAGCAAATATAAATAGAATTAATAATATTTTAGCAAATAATACCAAAACAAAGAATGAATTTAATAAATTTATGAATAAACTTCATAAGGAAATAAATCCATCTATTTCAGAGCAAAATGCAATAGAGATGTTATCTCAACATTTGATTACGCAACCAGTATTTGAGGCTCTTTTTGAGAATTATAGTTTTGCAAAAAATAATCCAGTATCAAAGAGTATGTCAAAAATTATTCAATTGTTGGAAGAACAGACTAGTAAAGATGAAAATGAAAAATTACAAAGATTTTATGAAGGAGTAAAAAGAAGAGTTAAAGATATAAATACAAGCGAGGGTAAACAATCTATTATTAAAGAATTATATGAAAACTTTTTTGCTGTGGCATTTAAAAATGTTGTGGATAAATTGGGTATAGTCTACACACCTATTGAAGTGGTGGACTTTATAATACATTCAGTTAACGATATTTTAAAAAAAGAATTTGGCAAGAGTTTAACAGACAAAGGAATTAAAATTATAGATCCATTCACTGGAACGGGAACTTTTATAACTAGATTATTGCAAAGTGGACTTATTAAAAAAGAAGATTTAGCTAGAAAATACAAAAAAGAAATTTTTGCCAATGAAATAGTGCTTTTGGCTTACTATATAGCAAGTATAAATATTGAGAATGTTTATCATAGTTTGTTGGATGAAAATGAAAATTATAAAAGTTTTGATGGTATATGTTTAACTGATACCTTCCAATTAAATGAAGATACGATAAATGAAAATATTATAAATAGTAGTGATAATCTATTAGCTGGTGTTGAAAATGCTGAGAATATTGTATTAGAAAACTCTGAAAGAATTAAAAAACAGAAAAAATCTCCTATAAGAATTATAATATCAAATCCTCCATATTCAAAAGGACAAAAATCAGCTAATGATAATAACCAAAATCAACATTATGAGAAGTTAGAAGAAAAAATTAAAAATACCTATGTAAAATATTCAAAATCATCTAATAAAAACAGAATATATGATAGTTATATAAAAGCATTTAAATGGGCTAGTGATAGAATAGATACTAATAAAGGTGGTATTATAGGATTTATCACTAATAGTGGTTGGATAGATTCTGGTGGTGCTGATGGATTTAGATATTGTTTAGAAAAAGATTTTTCTAGTATTTATATATTTGATCTAAAAGGAGCTATTAGAGGCAAAAGTGGCGAAGTAGTTAAAAAAGAAGGACAAAATGTATTTGATATAATGACTGGTGTTGCCATTACGATTTTGGTTAAAAATCCAAAAATTAAAAAGGAAAAAGCAAAAATTCATTACTATGATGTGGGTGATTATTTAAAAAGAAAAGAAAAACTTGAAATTTTAAATAATTACAAATCCATATTAAATGAGAGTATAGAATGGCAAGAAATAGAACCTAACGAACATAATGATTGGCTAAATCAAAGAAATGATTTATTTAATAGTTATATTTCTATGGAACCCAATAAAAAATATAATACTAATACAAAAAGTTATTTTGTAAATTATTCATTAGGTATAAATACCAATCGTGATACTTGGGTATATAATTTTTCTAAAAATGAATTAGAAAAGAATATAAATATAACCATTGATTATTATAATGAACAAAGAATAGAAGTAAGAAAAAATAAAAAAGAATTGGTTAAAGATTCTAAAAAATGTAATTGGACTAATACTTGGGACAGTTTTTTAAAAAGAAATATAGAAATTAAAGAAGACAAAAATTCCTATTATGAAGGTATATACAGACCATTTTGTAAAGAAAATGTATATTTTAATGAATATTTAATACATAGAAGATTTCAAATACCATCTATATTTCCATATAAAGATGCTAAAAATTTATGTATTTGTTCTAGTGGATTAAATGGTTGTAAAAAAACTTCTTATTTTATAACAAATATTATTACTGATATGAATATATTAGATGCTGGAACACAATGTTTTCCTCTCCATTACTATACAAAAAAAGAACAGAGTAGTTTATTTGGAGATGAAGACGACTATACAAAACACGATTGTATAAGCGATTTTATATTAAAAAGATGTCAAGAAAATTACAAAACAAAAAACATAACTAAAGAAGATATTTTTTACTATATCTATGGATTTTTACATAATGAAAATTACAGAAATAAATTTCAAGCAGATTTAAAAAGAATGTTACCAAGAATTCCACTGGTTGATAGTTTTGAAGATTTTAATAAAATTAGCAATATAGGAAGGCAGTTGGCAGAATTGCATTTGAATTATGAGGCTGTGCCGGCAAATAAGGATTGTGTGGTGGTTGGTAAAGAAAGTAATGATTTTTGTGTAAAGAAGATGTCTTTTGGTAAAAATGGAAAAGATAAAGACAAATCAGTAATTATTTATAATAGCTCTATAAGAATTGAAAATATTCCGCAAAAGGCTTATGAGTATGTGGTTAATGGTAAATCTGCGATTGAATGGATTATGGATAAGTATCAAGTAACACAGGATAAGAATAGTGGATTGACTAATGATCCTAATGATTGGGGTAGAGAACATGGTAGGCCGAGTTATATATTGGATTTGTTGTTGAGTGTGGTGGAGGTGAGTGTTAGGACGGTGGATTTGGTTAAGGAAGTGAATGGAATAGATGTTAATTTTAAAAAATAATTATTTTAACTATCAATTAAATTAATATTTTTGTTGAAATGTGTGATTTTTATTGGAATTTACCTGATGGATGAATATTTTATAAATATCTAATAGACCTTTTGCATAAAACTATTCCTTGTTTTCTATATATATTTAATAATTTTATTTTTTAATAATTTTTATTTTTATG